>NZ_JBEYTS010000003.1:0-8706 GCF_040643155.1 Streptomyces sp. NPDC047453
TCGAGATCCGCAAGCAGAACCCCGCCTTCGGGCTGGGGTCCTTCACCGAACTCCAGTCCTCCAACCCCGCGGTCATCGCCTTCCTGCGCGAGTACAAGGACGACCTGGTCCTGTGCGTCCACAACTTCTCCCGCTTCGCCCAGCCCACCGAACTCGACCTGCGGGCCTTCCAGGAACGCCACCCGGTCGAGCTCATCGGCGGAGTCCGCTTCCCGGCCATCGGTGAACTCCCCTACCTGCTCACCCTGGCCGGCCACGGGTTCTACTGGTTCCGGCTCACCGCCAACGTCGCATCCCGGACCGGCCGACGCGTGTGAGCGTGCGGCCGACGAAAGGAGGCGTGACCATGCCGAAGACCGCATCGCTGACGCCGAGCGCCGCGAGCCTGGCCGGGCCCATGGCCTCGCTCAACTCGCTGCTGCGCGAATGGCTGCCGCAGCAGCGCTGGTTCGCCGGCAAGGACCGGCCCGTCACCGATCTGCGTCTGCTGTCGATGACGGAGCTGTTCCCGGGGTGTCTGCATCTGCTCGTCCACGCCGAGCACGCGGGCGTCCCCTCCGGTCCCGGCACGGTCCCCGCCCCCACCGGCACGCCCGCCGCGCCGCCCGCCGACTGCTACCAACTGCTGCTCGGCGTACGGCGGCAGCTGGCCCCGCGCCTGCACCGGGCGTTCATCGGCCGCCCCGAGGAGGGGCCGCTGGCCGGCTTCGCGATCTACGACGCGCTGTGCGACCCGCGTTCGGCTCAGCTGCTCCTGGAGCGGTTGCGCCACCCCGGCGCCTCCGGCCCGCTGCACTTCGAGGCGGACCCGTCCGTACTGATCCCCGGTGACCTGGTGCCCAGGCTGCTGGACGCCGAGCAGTCCAACTCCTCGATCGTGTACGGGGACGAGTTCATCCTGAAGGTGTTCCGCCGCATCCAGCCGGGCGTCAACCCGGACCTGGAGGTGCCGTGGGCCCTGGCCGGGCAGGATTGCACCCGGGTGCCCGCTCCGGTGGCCTGGCTCCACACCACGCAACCGGAGCCCGCGACACTCGGGGTGCTCCAGCCGTTCCTGCGCGACGCGGCCGACGGCTGGACGCTGGCCCTGCGGGCCCTGGCCACCGGTGACGACTTCACCACCCAGGCGCACCAGTTGGGACAGGCCACCGCGGAGGTCCACCTGGCGCTGGCCGGTGCCTTCCCCACCGGTGCCCACCAGGACATCGCGCGCACCGCAGCGACGATGACCGAGCATCTGGAGGCCGCCGCGCACAGCGTCGCCGCGCTGCGCCCGTACGCGACCCGGCTGCGCACCGCGTTCGCCGCGCTGGCCAACTGCGACGCCGGGCCGCCCGCCCAGCGCGTACACGGCGACCTGCACCTCGGCCAGGTGCTGCGGGCCGGGCGCGAATGGTTCGTCATCGACTTCGAGGGCGAGCCGTCGCGTCCGCTCGCCGAGCGCCGCATCCCCGAGTCCCCGGTGCGGGACGTGGCGGGGATGCTGCGCTCCTTCGACTACGCCGCCCGCCAGCGCCGCCCCTGGCGCCCGGAGTGGGCGCGCCGCTGCCGGGAGGCGTACTGCGCCGGCTACGCCTCCCGTTCCGGCTGGGACCCCCGTAAGAAACACGCCCTGCTGCGGGCCTACGAGACGGACCGTGCCGTGTACGAAGTGCTGTACGAGGCCCGGCACCGTCCCGACTGGCTCGCCGTACCGATGGCGGCGATCGAACGTCTCGCCGTGAGAGGAGGCTGAACCGGTGGCACTGCGCGACACGTCACTTCCCGAGCCGTCCGGCCCCGTCCTGCCCGCGGCGGCACGGGCCCGAACGGCCCCGCCGCTCGATCCCGCCGACCGTGAGCGCCTGCTGTCCGGCGCCCACCACGACCCGCACGCGCTGCTCGGCGCGCATCCGGTGCCGGGCGGTATCGCCCTGCGGGTGCTGCGTCCCTTCGCCCGCGCGGTGAGTGTGGTCGTGGACGGCGAGCGCACCCCGCTCGCCTCGGAGGGCGACGGGTTGTTCTCGGCCGTACTGCCCCTGGCCGCTGTCCCCGACTACACCCTGGTGGTCGGCTACGAGCGGGACGAGTACGAGGTGCACGACCCCTACCGCTTCCTGCCCGCCCTCGGCGAGCTGGACCTGCACCTGATCCGGGAGGGCCGGCACGAGCAGCTGTGGCAGGCGCTGGGCGCGGAGCCGATGACCCACCAGGGCGTGCGGGGCACCCGGTTCACGGTGTGGGCGCCGAACGCCCGGGGCGTGCGGGTGGCCGGCGACTTCAGCCACTGGGACGGGACCGCCTTCCCGATGCGCTCGCTGGGCGCGGCGGGCGTCTGGGAGCTGTTCCTGCCCGGCATCGGCGAGGGCGCGAAGTACAAGTTCGAGATCACCTCGCAGTACGGCGGCCGGTTCCTCAAGGCCGACCCGATGGCACGGCGCACCGAGGTGCCCCCCGCCACCGCGTCCGTCGTGACGGCCGCCCACCACGAGTGGGGCGACCAGGAGTGGATGGCGCACCGCGCGGACACCCCGGTGCACGAGGCGCCGTTCTCGGTGTACGAGGTCCACCTGCCGTCCTGGCGGCCGGGGCTGACGTACCGCGAACTGGCCGAGCGACTGCCCGCGTACGTCAAGGACCTCGGCTTCACGCACGTGGAGCTGATGCCCGTGGCCGAGCACCCCTTCGGGCCGTCCTGGGGCTACCAGGTCACCTCCTACTACGCCCCGACCGCGCGTCTGGGCTCGCCGGACGACTTCCGGTACTTCGTCGACGCCTGCCACCGGGCCGGGATCGGCGTGATCATGGACTGGGTGCCGGCGCACTTCCCCAAGGACGACTGGGCGCTGGCCCGCTTCGACGGGGACCCGCTGTACGAGCCGGGGAACGCGCAGCGCGCCGAGCACCCCGACTGGGGGACGTACGAGTTCGACTTCGCCCGCACGGAGGTGCGCAACTTCCTCGTCGCCAACGCCGTGTACTGGTGCGAGGAGTTCCACGTCGACGGCCTGCGCGTGGACGCGGTGGCCTCCATGCTCTACCTGGACTACTCGCGCGACTCCGACCAGTGGACACCCAACGCGTACGGCGGCCGGGAGGACCTGGACGCGATGGCGTTCCTCCAGGAGATGAACGCCACCGTGTACCGGCGCGCCCCGGGCGTGGTGACCATCGCCGAGGAGTCGACCGCCTGGGGCGGGGTGACCGCGCCGACCGACAGCGGCGGCCTGGGCTTCGGGCTGAAGTGGAACATGGGCTGGATGCACGACTCGCTCCAGTACATGAGCAAGGAGCCGGTGCACCGCAAGTACCACCACCACGAGATGACCTTCGCGATGGTGTACGCCTACAGCGAGAACTACGTCCTGCCGATCTCGCACGACGAGGTGGTCCACGGCAAGCGGGCGCTGGTGTCGAAGATGCCCGGCGACTGGTGGCAGCGACGCGCGAACCACCGCGCGTACCTGGGCTTCATGTGGGCCCACCCGGGCAAGCAACTGCTGTTCATGGGCCAGGAGTTCGCCCAGGGCGGCGAGTTCTCCGAGCAGGACGGACCCGAGTGGTGGCTGCTCGACGAGGACTACTGCGCCGCGGGCGACCACCGCGGGGTGCGGGACCTGGTGCGCGACCTCAACACGCTCTACCGGGCCACACCGGCCCTGTGGCAGCGCGACACCCGGCCCGAGGGCTTCCGCTGGGTGGCCGTGGACGCAGCCGACGACAACGTCTACGCGTTCCTGCGCCACGACGCGGCCGGCGCCCCGCTGCTGGCGGTGTCGAACTTCTCCCCCGTGGTGCGCGAGGACTACCGCCTGGACGTGCCGGGCGAGGTCATCGCATGGCGCGAGGTCCTGAACACCGACGCCGCCCGCTACGGCGGCGGCGGCGTCGCCAACCGCGGGCCGCTCGAACCGGAGGGCGGTCCGGAGGACGGGCACATCAGGCTCACGCTGCCCCCGCTCGCCACGCTCTGGCTGACTCCGTGCCCCGCCTGAGCGGGCGGGGGCGGGGGAAACGGGGCTACTTCCCGGTTCGGGGCCCGTGACGCGCTGACCTGGGCTACATTCGATCCTCGTCGACCACCCCACTCATCGGCGGAGTCACCTCCGTAAACCCCAGGAGCAGCGCATGCGCGACTTCGCCCTCGCTCCGTCCGCTGTCGCCCCGCTGACCGGCGGGCTCGCCGACAGCGTCTTCGAGACCGCGCAGACCCGTCCCACCCTGCCGGTGCTCGCGCGCCGCGCCGACCCCTCCTCCCCGGTGTGGGAGGAGGTGACCGCCGTTGAGCTACGGGACCAGGTGACCGACCTGGCCAGAGGGCTGGTCGCCGCCAAGATCTCGCCCGGCCACCGCGTGGCGGTCATGGCCCGCACCCGGTACGAGTGGACGGTCCTCGCGTACGCGCTGTGGGCGGTCGGCGCCGAGGTCGTCCCGATCTACCCGACCTCCTCGCGCGAGCAGGTCGAGTGGATCCTGCGGGACTCCGAGTGCGTGGCCGTCGTCGTCGAGGACGAGCAGGGCGTGATGACGGTCGGCCCGGTGTGCGCGACGCTGCCCCGGCTCCGGCACGTGTGGCAGCTCGATGCGGGGGCTCTGGAGCACCTGGTGCAACGGGGAGCGGTGATACCGCCGACCACGGTGGATTCGCTGCGCCGGATCGTGCTGCCGGACGCGACCGCGGCGATCGCGTACACCTCCGGCACGACGGGCCGCGCCCTGGGCTGCGCGCTGAGCCACCGCGCGCTGGCGAGCCCCTGCGACACGCTGCTGGCCGGCTGGGGGCACACCGCCGCGCCGCCCGGTGAGCAGGCGTCGGTGCTCGCCTTCCTGCCCTTCTCGCACGTGTACGGGCTGATGGTCCAGGGCCTGTGCGTCCGCGGCGGCATCCTGATGGGCCACGAACCGGAGCTGGGCGAGGAGGCGCTGACGTCGGCGCTGCGCACGTTCAGGCCGACGTACTTCTACGCCGTGCCCTCCGTCTTCGAGAAGATCTACAAGAACTTCCTGCACGCGGCCCGGCAGGCCGGCCGCGGCGCGCTGTTCGAGCGGGCGGCCGACACCGCCCGGGACTTCGCCACGGCGCTGGAGCGGCAGCGGCTGGGCCGGGGTCCGGGCCCCGGGCTCGACCTGCGGCTGCAACACGCCCTGTACGAGCGGACGGTGTACCGCAAGCTGCGGACCGCGCTGGGCGGCAGGGTGGTCCGCGCCACCTCCGGCGGCTCCCCGCTCAGCCGCGAACTCACCTTGTTCTACGAGGGCATCGGCATCTACGTGCACGACGGATACGGGCTCACGGAGACCGCGGGCGGCATCACCATGCAGCCGCTGGGCCGGGAGAAGTCGGGGACCGTGGGCACGGCGCTGCCGGGCACGGCGATCGAGGTCGCGGACGACGGGGAGATCCTGGTCCAGGGGCCGTCGGTGTTCCAGGGGTACGTGGGCGACGAGGCCGCGACCCGGGCCGCGCTGCGCGACGGCTGGCTGGCCACGGGGGACATCGGGAAGCTGGACGCCGAGGGTTATCTGACGATCACCGGGCGCAAGAAGGACATCATCGTCACCAGCGGCGGCAAGAGCGTGGCCCCGGCCCCGCTGGAGCAGCGGCTGCGGATGCATCCGCTGGTCCACCAGGCGGTGGTCGTGGGCGACAACCGGCCCTGCGTGGGGGCGCTGATCACCCTGGACCCGGAGTTCCTGGCCCACTGGCGTGCCGCCCTGGCGCTGCAGGGTGACGCGCCGGAGCAGGAGGCGCGCGAGGAGAACGCGCTGCGGGAGGAGATCGAGCGGGCGGTCGCCGCCGCGAACAGTGCCGTCTCCCGCTCGGAGTCCATCCGGGTCTTCCGGGTGCTGCCCGCGCCCTTCGACGTGGCCGGCGGTCTGCTCACACCGTCGATGAAGCTGCGCAGGGACGTCATCGTGCGGCACTACGCGGTCGAGATCGACGCCATGTACCAGGCGCGGAGCCGCCCCCCGCGCCGGGACACCGCGTACGACCCTATGGCCGACTGGGACGACTCCGACAACGTCTTCCGCTGACGCGGGCCGGAAAACACGGGACCGCACCGGGCCGGCTGCCCGCTGCCTGATTCCCTGTCGCCGACCGCCTCCTGCCCGCTCAGTGCTGCCGTCCGCCCCCTGCCGACTGCCTGCCTTCCGCTGCCTGCGACGCCCAAGCGTAGGCTCCGCGCCCCTGGGAACAAGACAGTGGACGCAAGGGAAAGAAAGGACGACAGCCCGGCCGACGGGGCCGGGCCGGAAGGCGAGATGGCATTCGAGCCGCCTGGGGACGACACACTGGCCAGCGAGGGCATTCCGAGCCGCACCGCCCGCTTCGCGGGTGAGTTGCACCATGTCACGGGCGCGCGACTCGCCGCGGAGGAGTTCCTCGACGAGGTCGCACGGCTCTCGCTGCCGGCGGCACCCGAGCACTGGGACGACATCCTGCTGGTCGTCACGGAACTCGCGGCGAACGCGGTGCAGTACGCGCCGGGGCCGTTCGAGCTGCGGATGCGGCGCACCTTCGACGGGGTGCACGTGACGCTCAGCGACACCAGCACCACACAGCCGGCCCCGCGGCCGTTCCGCCCCAGCCGGGGCGGTGGCGGCATCGGCTGGCACCTGATCCACACCTTGTGCGACCAGGTGAGCGTGGTGGTCAACGATCACGGCAAGGACGTGCACGTCTTCCTGCCCTGGTGAGCCCCGATCACCCGGAGCCCCGGCTGCGGACGGGGTCCGGGCTCGGTCGCGGTGTCAGGACCCGACCGGCGGGCCGCACCGGTTCAGGCGCTGGTCGCCTCGCGGGGTGGAAGCCCGTGGTAGTAGGCACCCACCCGCGTCAGATACGCCGGGTCCCTGGTCTCGCTGTCGGTCCTGAAGGGCGGCGCCGCCTTGATCTGCCCGCGCGAACAGGCCACCGTGATCCTCCGCTCCGCGGAGTCGATGCCGGCGACCATGCCGACCGGCACCAGCATGCTCCTGCCGAACACCCACACCCCGGTGTCCACGACCAGGTGCCGCATCCCGGAGTGACCGCCTTCCCGGTCCACGTGGCCCACGGTGCCGTCGGTGGCGACGACGGTGAAGCCGGTCAGGTCCTCTTCCTCGGTACGAGCGACCTGCGGCGGATACGACCAGATTCTTTCTATGGTCACGCTGCTCCTTCCTCCCCGGGCTGACGTGTCACGAGCCTCGGGCCGGCGGTCCCGGTCCGTCGGCTCTCACCGCACCAACTACCCTTCTCCGACCACGGCATTCGGCGCCGCGCCGCGAAGGGCGGGGGTGCGGGAGGCGCGGTCGCCGCGCAGCCTCAGATCACCGGCCGACGAGCGGGCCCGGTGGCGTCCTCGGCCGCGGAGATGTCCTAGGGTGCGGAGATGTTCCCGGGCCGGCAGGTGAGCAGTTCCAGCGTTCCGGTCATGTCCAGCAGCCGTTCCAGGACGGCCGGACGCTCGTCCAGGTGGAGTGCGACGCCCGCCTCGTCCACGAGGCGCCGGATCTGGAGCAGCACGGACAGGCCGGAGGAGTCGACGCTCTCGAGTCGCGAGAACTCCAGGCGTACGTCGGCGACCGGGTGCCGGGCCGCGTGACGCCGGGTGAGCACCACGGTCACCGCGTCCAGGAGTTGGCCGCGGGTGAGGTAGTCGAGGTCGCCTCCCACGCGTACCACGACGACGGATCCACGGCTCTCCACGGAGAGGCTGAAGGGCGAAGGCGGCATTGTTGTCATACGAGCTTTCCGGGGCCGAGGTCTTCGGGTCCTTCCGCACGGGGCGTCATGCGGTACGCCATGCGGTCAAAACGTTCGCGTACCCCTGAAGCCCGAGGTCATGCACGGCGTGCGGGGGCGAATTCACCGGGCCGGATATTGACGCACGTGTTTTGTTCGGGGCGGGCCGAGTGGGTTAGCCTGCGGCGTATTTCTCATCACGCAGATCCGTGAAATCGCGGAAATGCACGCACGTCGGCGGGCCCGCGGCGGCCCGTTGGAGATGTCCGAGTCCTCACCGGCGAGGACTCCTGGGGAGCGGGACGAGGGTGCGCATGACCAGCGACAGAACCGAGGTCCTCGACGCCGTTCCGGGCGACCGGGAGCTGCGGCAGCTCCTGGCCGGCCTGACGGCCGTGCGGGACGGCGACTTCGGCACGCGCCTGCCGGAGGACGCCGACGGGCTCATGGGCGACATCGCGACCGTGTTCAACGGGATGGTCGACCAGTTGTCCGTGTTCACCTCCGAAGTCACCCGGGTCGCCCGGGAGGTCGGCACCGAGGGCACGCTCGGCGGTCAGGCGGAGGTGCCGGGGGTCTCGGGCACCTGGGCCGATCTGACCGACTCGGTCAATGCCATGGCGGGCAATCTCACCACCCAGGTGCGTGACATCGCGCAGGTGGCGACGGCGGTGGCCAAGGGCGATCTGTCGCAGAAGATCGACGTGCCCGCGCGCGGCGAGATCCTGCAACTGAAGGAGACCGTCAACACGATGGTCGACCAGCTCTCCGCCTTCGCCGACGAAGTCACCCGCGTCGCCCGCGAGGTCGGCACCGAAGGACGCCTCGGCGGGCAGGCAAAGGTGCCCAGCGTGGCGGGTGTGTGGCGGGACCTGACCGACTCCGTCAACTTCATGGCGGGCAACCTCACCGCCCAGGTCCGCAACGTCGCCCAGGTGACGACGGCGGTCGCCGAGGGCGACCTCTCCCAGAAGATCACCGTCGACGCCCGCGGCGAA
>NZ_JBEYTS010000003.1:8806-280566 GCF_040643155.1 Streptomyces sp. NPDC047453
ATCCTCGAACTCAAGAACACCATCAACACGATGGTCGACCAGCTCTCCGCCTTCGCCGACGAGGTCACCCGCGTCGCCCGCGAGGTCGGCACCGAAGGACGCCTCGGCGGACAGGCCGACGTCCAGGGCGTCAAGGGCACCTGGCGGGACCTGACCGACTCCGTCAACTTCATGGCGGGCAACCTCACCGCCCAGGTCCGCAATGTCGCCCAGGTGGCGACGGCGGTCGCCGAGGGCGACCTCTCCCAGAAGATCACCGTCGACGCCCGCGGCGAAATCCTCGAACTCAAGAACACCATCAACACGATGGTCGACCAGCTCTCCGCCTTCGCCGACGAGGTCACCCGCGTCGCCCGCGAGGTCGGCACCGAGGGGCGCCTCGGCGGACAGGCCGACGTCCAGGGCGTCTCCGGGACGTGGAAGGACCTCACCGACAACGTCAACGTGATGGCGTCCAACCTGACCGGGCAGGTCCGCTCGATCGCCCAGGTGGCCACCGCCGTGGCCCGCGGCGATCTGTCCCGCAAGATCACGGTCGAGGCCGAGGGCGAGGTCGCCGCCCTGGCCGACGTGATCAACACGATGGTCGACACCCTGTCCGCGTTCGCCGACGAGGTCACCCGCGTCGCCCGCGAGGTCGGAACGGAAGGACGCCTCGGCGGACAGGCCCACGTGCCCAACGTCGCGGGCACCTGGAAGGACCTGACCGACAACGTCAACTCGATGGCGAACAACCTCACCGGTCAGGTGCGCAACATCGCTCTGGTGACGACCGCGGTGGCCAGGGGCGACCTGTCGAAGAAGATCGACGTCGACGCGCGCGGCGAGATCCTGGAGCTGAAGACGACCATCAACACGATGGTCGACACCCTCTCCGCCTTCGCCGACGAGGTCACCCGCGTCGCCCGCGAGGTCGGCACCGAGGGGCGCCTCGGCGGACAGGCCGAGGTGGAGGGCGTCTCGGGCACCTGGAAGCGGCTCACGGAGAACGTCAACGAGCTGGCCGGCAACCTGACCCGGCAGGTGCGGGCGATCGGCGCGGTGGCCAGTGCCGTGGCGGAGGGCGACCTGACCCGCTCGATCACCGTGGAGGCCTCCGGCGAGGTCGCCGAACTCAAGGACAACATCAACTCCATGGTGGAGTCCCTGCGCGAGACCACCCGGGCCAACCAGGAGCAGGACTGGCTCAAGTCCAACCTGGCGCGGATCACCAGCCTGATGCAGGGGCACCGCGACCTGCCGGTCGTGGCCGAACTGATCATGGATGAGCTGACCCCGCTGGTGTCGGCCCAGTACGGCACCTTCTACCTGGCCGAGGACGGCGAGCGCGGCCCCGAACTGCGGCTCGTCGGCTCCTACGGCAGGCCGGACGACGACCGGCCCACCCGCTTCTCCTTCGGCCGCTCACTGGTCGGCCAGGCCGCGCGCAGCCGCCGTACCATCACGGTCGGCGAACTGCCGGCGGGGTACGTCACCATCTCCTCCGGTCTCGGCCAGGCGGTGCCGACCGCGCTGATCCTGCTGCCGATCCTGTTCGAGGACCAGGTCCTCGGCGTCATCGAACTGGCGTCGGTCACCGCGTTCACGCCGGTCCACCGGGACTTCCTGGAGCAGTTGCGCGAAGCCCTCGGGGTCAACGTCAACACCATCGTGGCCAACGCCCGCACCGACGAGCTGCTCGACGAGTCCCAGCGGCTGACGGCCGAACTCCAGGCCCGCTCGGCCGAGTTGCAGTCACAGCAGGACGAGCTCCAGCGCTCCAACGCCGAACTGGAGGACAAGGCCTCGCTGCTGGCGGAGCAGAACCGCGACATCGAGGCGAAGAACCTCCAGATCGAGCAGGCCCGGCAGGAACTGGAGGCCCGTGCCCAGCAGTTGTCGCTGGCCTCGAAGTACAAGTCGGAGTTCCTGGCGAACATGAGCCACGAGCTGCGCACCCCGCTCAACAGCCTGCTGATCCTCGCCCAGTTGCTCGCCCAGAACCCCTCGCGCAACCTCACGCCGAAACAGGTCGAGTACGCGGGGATCATCCACTCCGCGGGCAGTGACCTGCTCCAGCTGATCAACGACATCCTGGATCTGTCGAAGGTCGAGGCGGGCAAGATGGACGTCTCCCCGGAGCGGGTGTCGCTGCGCCAGCTCATCGACTACGTCGAGGCCACCTTCCAGCCGATGACGACGCAGAAGGGCCTCCAGTTCGCGGTCACCACCGCGGCGGGCGCGCCCGCGGACCTGCTCACCGACGACTCCCGGCTGCGCCAGATCCTGCGCAACCTGCTGTCCAACGCGGTGAAGTTCACCGAGCAGGGCGGCGTCGAGCTGTGCATCGAGCCGGCCGCGGACGACGAGGTGCCCGAGGGCGTCGTGCGGGGCGGCGCGGTCGTGGCCTTCCGGGTCAAGGACACCGGCATCGGCATCCCGGAACAGCATTTGGAGACGATCTTCGGCGCCTTCCAGCAGGCGGACGGCACCACCAGCCGCAAGTACGGCGGGACCGGCCTCGGGCTGTCCATCACGCGGGAGATCGCGCATCTGCTCGGCGGCGCCGTCGCCGTGGACAGCGTGCCCGGCCGGGGCAGCACGTTCACGCTCTTCCTGCCGGTGGCCCGCCCCGACTTCGAGCAGGTGCTCGGCGGCGGCCGGACCCCGCAGAAGGCGCCGGCCGAGCTGGTGCCGGCCGCCGCGGCGGACCGGGAGGGCGCGCGGGCGCACTCGGGCGGCGACGGGCCGCGCAGGCGGCGGCTGCTGGTCGTCGAGGAGCGTTCCCGCGGGCTGCTGACCCTGGTCGCCGAGAGCGTGGTCGCGGACGTGGTCCGGCACAGCGCCGACGACGCGGGCGCGCTGCCCACCGTGGACGTCATCACCGCCATGGGGGCACAGGAGGCGGCGGGAGCGCTGGCCGCCGAGCCGTGCCACTGCGTCGTCCTCGACCTGGACATGCCCGAGCGGGAGGCGTCCCGGTTCCTGCGGGCGCTTCAGGGCGACTCGGCGCTGGCGGGCGTACCAGTGCTCGTGCACAGCGGTCGGCGTCCGGACGTGGCCCGGGCGGAGGCGCTGCGCTCGCGCGGGGACGACGGATCGCTGGAGTTCCTCTCCAGCCTCGACGAGTTGCGCGAGCGCATCGCCCTGCACCTGTCGGCCGAGGAGCCGGGGGACGTGCTGTCCCTGGTGCGGGCCGAGGAGCCGCAGGACCTCGCGCCGCCCGTCGACGGCGCCTTCGCGGGCCGTACCGTCCTCGTCGTCGACGACGACGCGCGCAACCTGTTCGCGCTCAGCGGGATCCTGGAGCTGCACGGCTTCCGGGTGCTGCACGCGGAGAACGGGCGCAAGGGCATCGAGACACTGGTCGGCAACCCCGACATCGCGCTCGTCCTGATGGACGTGATGATGCCGGAGATGGACGGCTACACCGCGACGTCCGAGATCCGCAGGCTGCCGCAGTACGTCGAGCTGCCGATCATCGCCGTCACCGCGAAGGCGATGCCCGGGGACCGGGAGAAGTCGCTGGCGTCCGGGGCGAGCGACTACGTCACCAAGCCTGTCGACACGGACGACCTCATCGCCCGCGTCCGGCACTGGCTGTCGGCGTGAGCGCGTCGGCGCCCGCCCCGCACAGCGGCGGGGCGGGCCCGGTCCCCCGCGGCACCGCCCGCACCCCAGCGCCGTTCAGCCGAGGAGCCCGTCCATCGTGAGCACGTCCGAGCAGCAGCGCGATCCGGCCGGCGCCGGACCGGTTCCGGAGCCGTCCGAGTCCGGGGCGCGGCCGCCCGCCGGCGGCCCGGCACCGGCCGATCCCGCGGGCGCCTCCCCCACGTCCCCCGTGGGGCGGCTGGCCGCCACCGTGGAGCGGCTGCGCCGCGAAGTGCGCGCCGCGCAGGCGGAGGCCGAGGGCCGGGCCCTGATCGAACTCGCCAAGGGCATCCTGGTGGAGCGGCTGGGCTGCGGTCCGGCGCAGGCCGCCCGGCAGCTCGCCGAGCTGGCCGAGCAGGCCCGGGTGACGCCGCTGGAGTTCGCGGTGGAGGTCATCAACCAGGCGGCCCGCGACCGCGTCTCCGAGGTCACCGACGCCTTCCTGGCCACCGCCGGGGGAGCGCGGGAGCGCGACTCGGCCGTGCGGCTGCGGGCCGCGGAGAGCGGGGCACTGGCGGCGGACGACACCCAGGCCGTCGCCGACTCGCTGCTGGAGCACGCGCTGCGCCCGCTGGGCGCGGTGGCCGTGGCGGTCTGGGCGGCGGGTGCCGACGGCTCGCTGACCCTGTCGGGCAGCGCCGGTTTCTCCCCGGCGGAGGCCACCCGGTGGCGTTATGTGCCGCCGGAGGTGTCCACCGTGGCCCGCCGGGGTCTCACCGAGCGCACCGGCCAGTGGTTCACCTCGCTCGCCGCGACCGGGCTGCCCACCATCGGGCGGCACCTGCACCCGGACGGGGGCCGGGTGGCGGTGCCCGCCGGCACCGGCGGCCGTATCCACGGGGTGCTGGAGATCGCCTGGCCCGGACCGCTGGAGCCGCAGCCGCCCCAGGTCGTACGCCAGGTGGAGGCCCTCGCCGAACTGTGCGCGCACACCCTGAAGACGTCCGCGCCGGGCCAGGCCGCGGGACCGGAACCGCGGGTGCTGCCGGACGCCGCCGAGCTGATGGACCTGGCCGACGGGCTGCACGACCCGGCCCTGGTGCTGGTCCCGCACGTCGACGGCGACGGGCAGTTGGTGGACTTCCGCATCCAGCACGTCAACAGCCGCTTCCTGGATCCGGCCGGCCGGCCGCGCGCCGTGGTCAACGGCGCGCTGCTCCTGGAGGCCTTTCCCATGGCCGCCGGGAAGAGCGAGCTGTTCCAGCGGGTGGAGCGGGTGTACGCCACGGGCGAGGTGTACCGGGCGCACCGGATGCATCTGACGGCGCTGGTCGACCAGGTGCCGCTGTCGGCGGTGGCGGACATCAGCATCAGCCGGCACGGCGGCAGCGTGCTGCTGATATGGCGCATCGAGGACGAGACGGCACGGCTGGCGAGCCTGCTCCAGCACGCGCAGCGCCTCGGCCGCATCGGCGGCTTCGAGGAGAACCTGCTGACGGGCGAGATCACCTGGAACGACCAGCTGTTCGGCCTCTACGGCCGCGCCCCGTCGAACACCCCGTTGCCGCTGGAGGAGCTGCCTTCGCACGCCCACCCGGACGACGCCGTGGCCATCGGGCGGTTCCTGCGCACACTGCTGCACCACCGCCGCCCGGCCTCCGCGGCCTTCCGGCTCCAGCGGCCCGACGGGGTGACCCGGCACATCCGGGTGGTGGCCGAGCCGGTCCTGGACACCGACGGGCGGCTGTTCGTGGTGCGCGGCGCCTACCAGGACATCTCCGCGCAGCACTGGACGGAGGTAGCGCTCGCCGCCACGCGCGACCAGCTCGCGCACACCGAGCAGCAGGCGACCGAGCGCAACCGGCTGACGCTTCA
The DNA here is from genome assembly GCF_040643155.1 of Streptomyces sp. NPDC047453. Taxonomy (NCBI): domain Bacteria; kingdom Bacillati; phylum Actinomycetota; class Actinomycetes; order Kitasatosporales; family Streptomycetaceae; genus Streptomyces; species Streptomyces sp. NPDC047453. Next base: position 14,252 of record NZ_JBEYTS010000003.1, read on the forward strand.
GTTGCAGCACGCCATCATGCCGCCCACGCAGGCGCCGCTGCGGGTGAGCGGGCTGGACGTCGCGGTGCGCTACCGGCCGGCGGAGACCGAGCAGTTGGTGGGCGGCGACTGGTACGACGCCGTGGTGCTGCCCTCCGGGCTCGTGCTGCTGTGCGTCGGCGACGTGGCCGGCCACGGCATCGAGGCGGCCACCAGCATGGTGGTGCTGCGCAACGCGCTGCGGGGCCTGGCCGTGACCGGGGCCGGGCCGGGCCAGCTGCTGTCGTGGCTGAACATCGTGGCGCACCATCTGACCGGTGCCGTCACCGCCACCGCGGTCTGCGCCCTGTACGACCCCCGGCGGCGCACCCTGCGCTGGGCCCGGGCCGGGCATCTGCCGCCCGTGCTGGTCCGCGGCGCGGAGGCGGCGGCGCTGCCCCTGGTCCGGGGCATGCTGCTGGGCGCGGTGGCGGAGGCCACGTACGAGGAGGCCGAGCTTCGGTTCGCGCCTCAGGACACGCTGCTGATGTACACCGACGGTCTGATCGAGCGCCGGGACCGCTCCGTGGAGGAGTCGCTCAGCCATCTGCTGACCACGGCCCGTTCGGCGCCCAGGACCCTGGACCAGCAGCTGGACCGGCTGCTGACCTACAGCAGGTCGGACACGGACGACGACACGTGCATCGTGGGCATCCGGGTCGCCTGACGGCGAGCGGTCGCCGCGCCTTCCGACGCATGGCGACCACGTTCCGGGGTACGCGCGGGTGCGCAGTGCGGGGTGCCGCCCGTCGCCGTTGATGCGAAATGGATCACGTCACCGGTGCAGGACCGGTGTACGTCGAAGGCGTCGACGGGGGTAGCCGCCACTGTCCGGCCGTCAGCACTCGTTGGAGGTATCCGTGCCCCTTGCCCACAATCCGCTGTCCGTGGAGGTCACCCTGCCCCGGGAGGATGTCGCCCTGCTCACGGTCGAGGGTTACCTGGACGTCGACACCGCGACCGAGTTGCAGGCCCATCTGGCCAACCAGCTCCACCACGGCCGACGGCACTTCCTGCTGGAGCTGTCCGCCGTCCCCTTCATGGACTCCTCGGGGATGAACATCATCCTGCGGGTGTACCAGGAGGCCCGGGAGCGGGCGGGCAGTGTGCACATCATCGCCCCCGCCCCGGCGGTGCTGCGGATCCTCGATCTCACGGGGGTCAGCATCACGGTGCCGGTCTCGCAGAGCGCCGAGGAGGCGCTGGCCCTGGTGGACCGGAAGCCGGAGGAGCCGGAGGCGAAGTGAGCGCGTCGGCATCCGCTCCAGCACGGACCGCAGCTCCGTCTCCCGGCGCGCACGCACATCGGGCAGGAACGCCCGGCCGCGGCGGCTGAGGCGCAGTTCCACCTCCCGGCGGCTGGTGGCGGCCGCTGCCGCCGTACGCAGCCCACCGCCTCCAGGCGGTCGCAGAGCCTGCTCGTCAGCTCGCCCCGGTGGCCCCCTCCCGACCGGGTTCGGGGAGCGGGCCGCGGCCTTCGGACGCGGTGTCGTGCGAGGTCGGCGTGTGGTTACAGTTGTCGCCCGGCAACGGTCGCACCGCCGTGCCGCCCGGGGGCGGATTCGCAACGGTGCAACGTGGATGAGGAGTTGAGCAGGTGCCGGAGCAGGCAGCGGCAGCACAGCACGGATCGCCGGCGCGCGAGGTCGCGGACTTCCTGCGCCGCCGCAGGGAGCAGATCGCCCAGCGGTGGGCCGAGGAGCCGCTCTTCCGGACCGTGTTCACCGTGTCCCGGGACGAGGCGGTGGAGGCGGGCCGCGCCGTGGTCGACGCGCTGGCCGAGGTGGCCGCCTCCGAGCGGGTGTCCGACCCGGACGCCCACGGTTTCCTGCTGGTGCGCGAGCAGCTGGCGCGGATGGGCGCCGCGCGCGGCAGGACCGGTCTGACCGCCTCGGAGATCTCGCGGGACGTGGACGCCCTGCGGCCGCCCGCGGTGGAGCTGCTGACCGCCGAGCTCGCCGACGCCCCGGCGGAGCACCTGTGGGAGTGCGCCGGCGTCCTGACGGTCCTGACGGGCACCCTGCGCCTGGTGGTGATGCAGACGGCGCTCAGCGAGGGACAGGCCCTCATCGACCGCCAGCGGCTCCAGCTGCTGGAGGTGGCCACCCCGGTCATCAAGCTGTGGGACGGCATCGTCGCGGTCCCCCTGATCGGAACGCTCGACAGCGCCCGCAGCCAGGTGGTCATGGAGACGCTGCTGGAGGCAGTCGTCGACCAGCAGGCGCGCTACGCGATCCTCGACATCACCGGGGTGCCCACCGTCGACTCGCTGGTCGCCCAGCATCTGATGAAGACCGTGGCGGCCGCCCGGCTGATGGGCGCCGAGTGCGTGGTCTCCGGCATCCGCCCCGCCATCGCGCAGACCATCGTCCATCTCGGCCTGGACCTGGGCACGGTCGTCACCCGCGCGACCCTCGCCGACGCGCTCGCCCACGCCCTGCACCAGCTGGGCGCCGACATCGTGAACCGTGCACCGCATGGTGTGGGTGAACGGTGACCGACCGCTTCCCGACGCCCGGCACGGGACACGTGCCGGTGCTCCGACTCGACGACGTGCTCCTGGTCACGCTCCAGGGAGATCTGCACGACAGCACCGCCGAACACCTCCAGCAGGACATCGGCGAGGCCATCGCGAACAACGCGGCCACGGGGGTGGTCATCGACATCTCCGGTGTGGAGATCGTCGACTCCTTCCTCGGCCGCGTGCTGGCCGAGATCGCGGCCAACGCCAAGCTGCTGGCCGCGCAGACCGTGGTGGCGGGGATGCGTCCCGCGGTGGCGATCACCATGGTCGAGCTGGGTCTGACGCTGCCCGGACTGCGCATCGCGCTCACCACCGAGGACGCCCTGCGGCTCGTCACCGCGCACACCGAGCACACCGCTCTCCCGCGCCCCGGCGGCGCCCGGGCGGGGAGCCGGTGATGGAGACAGCAGCGGGCGTCCGGGCCTGCCTGCCGATCCGGTCGGACATGGATCTGGTGTGGGTGCGGCAGCATGTGCGCCAGGCGACCGCCCGGCTCGGCTTCGGCCTGGTCGACCAGACGAAGCTGGTCACCGCGGCCAGTGAGCTGGCACGCAACACGCTGGTGCACGGCGGGGGCGGGCAGATGGAGGCGGCCCTCGTCGTCGACGGGCACGGGCACGGGCTCCGGCTGGCGTTCAGCGACGAGGGGCCGGGCATCACCGACCTGGACCGCGCGCTCAGCGACGGCTACACCTCGGGCGACGGTCTGGGCATGGGCCTGGGCGGCGCCCGGCGCCTGGTGCACGAGTTCGCGATCGACAGCACCCCGGGCACCGGCACCACCGTCACCGTCACCTCCTGGCAGACCCGGGCGCCGCGGCCGTGCGAGGGACCCTGATGCCGCGCGTCTGGGAGGTCCCGGTGCCCGACTCGACCCGGGTGCGCGACGCGCGGGTCGCCGCCGAGGACGCGGCCGCGCTGGCCGGCCTCGGCGAGTCCCGCACCGCCACCGCGGCGCTGGTGGCGACCGAACTGGCCACCAACCTGCTCAAGTACGCCGAGGGCGGGCGGCTCCTGATCGAGGTCGTGCCCCCGCCGAGTGCTCCGGGCGGGTACGGCGATCCGGCGCCGGTGGTGCAGATAGCGGCCGTCGACCACGGTCCCGGCATGGCCGACGTCGCCGCCGCCGGGCGCGACGGGTTCTCCACCGGCGGGTCGCTCGGAGCCGGACTCGGCACCTGCCGTCGCGTGGCCGACGAGTTCCATCTGCACAGCGCTCCCGGCCGGGGCACGGTGGCGCTCGCCCGGGTGGGCGCCACCGTCCCGCGTGCCGCGGCCGAGACGCGGCACGCCGCGGTACGGGCGGGCGGTGTCACCATCCCGTTCGCGGGGGCGGAGTACTCGGGTGACGCCTGGTCCTGGGCCGGCGCCGAGGACCGGGTGACCCTCATGCTGGCGGACGGTCTCGGCCACGGCCGGGAAGCGGCCCGCGCCTCGTCGGCGGCGGTCGAGACCCTGCACCGCTCGGCCCGCCTGACACCGGCCGAGCTGCTCCGGCGGCTCGACACGGCGCTGCGCGGCACCCGGGGGGCGGCCGTCGCCGTGGCCCAACTGGACCTGCGGGCCGGGCGGCTGCGCTTCGCCGGTATCGGCAACGTCGGGGCCCGGCTGCGCGAGGACGGCACCTGGCGTCACCTGCTGTCCCGGCCGGGCATCGTCGGCGTGCACCGGCCCACGACGCTGCCCGAGACCGAGGTGCCCTGGGGGGCCGACCGCCTGCTCGTTCTGCACAGCGACGGCCTGCCCAGCCGGTGGGCGCCGCCCGGCGCGGCCGGTCCGCTCACGGCGACCGACCCCGCGGTGACGGCCGCCGTGACGGTACGTGACGCCAGCAGCTCCGCCCGCCCGGTCCGGGACGACACCGCCGTGGCCGTTCTGACTCCCACCCCGCCGGACCGCCCATGACGCACACCTTGCGGATCATCACCGTCACCGACGCCGCCCGGGCCCGTGTCGCCACGGCCCGCGCGGCGGCCGCGTACGGGGTGCCGCCGCTCGAACGCGCCCGCCTGGCCACCGCCCTCAGTGCCCACCTGCGCCAGTGCCTGGCCGAGGGCGGTGCCTGGACGGTCGTCCTCGGGACCCGGGCCCCGGCCCCCGAAGGGGACGCGGGCACACTGGACGTCACCGTGGCTCCGGCCCGTGACACGCAGGACGACGGGGAACCTCCGTGGCGGATGTCCGTGACCTGCACGGAGGCCGGCGCGCCGCCGGACCCGGAGGTGCCCGACGACACGGAGGTGCCCGACGACACCGAGGTGCCCGACGACACGGACCTCCTGGCCGAGGCGCTGCTGGGCGCCGACGAGGACACGGCAGCGGCTCTGGGGAATCTCGCCGAGCAGGAAGAACTGGTCGCCTTCCACCGGGAGGAGCTGCACCAGACCAACCAGGGAGTCCTGGCCCTGCACGCCGATCTGGACACCGCCTGGCGGGCTCAGCGGGAGGCGTTCGCCGCCGAGCGCTCGGCGCGCACCGAGGCGGAGGAGGCCCGCCGCAGGCTGAGGTTCCTGGCCGACGCCAGCGCGCTGCTGACGACCTCCCTCAACCACGAGGAGATCCTGCGGCGGCTGCCGGACCTGCTGGTGCCCCGGTACGCCGACGGGGTCGACGTATGGCTGTTCGACCACGAGGACGAGCGGCTCCGGTCCGCCCCGCATCCGGCGGCCGCGGTGCTCGCGGCCCGTACCGGCCGGCCGCAGTACGCGGCCGACCACCCCGGTGACCTGCCGGGCGTCGACGACCAGCCGCCGTCCGCGCTGAACCCCGACCGGCCCCTGCTGTGCGTCCCGCTGCTCGCCCGGCGGGCACCGCTCGGTGTGCTGACCCTGTCGCCGCCCGGCGCCCGCTGGGACCCCGACGACGCGGTCATGCTGATCGAGCTGGCCCGGCGGGCCAGCGTCGCCCTCGACAACGCGCGCCGCTTCGAGCACAACCGCGACATCGCCGAGACGTTGCAGCGCGCGCTGCTCACCGATCTGCCCACCACACCGGGCCTGCGCCTGGCCGCGCGCTATCTGCCGGCCACGCACGGGCTGAACGTCGGCGGGGACTGGTACGACGCCTTCCGGCAGCCCGACGGGAGCCTGATCACCGTCATCGGCGACGTCACCGGCCACGGGCTGCACGCGGCCGTGATGATGAGCCAGTTGCGCACCGCGCTGCGCGCCTACGCCGTCGACGGCGGCAGCCCCGGCCGGCTGCTGACCCGGCTGCACGTGTTCCTGCACCATCTCCAGCCCGACCTGTTCGCGACCGCGGTCATCGCCCGGTTCAGCCCGGACGATCCCACCGTCACCTGGGCCGCCGCGGGCCATCCGCCGCCCGTGCTGCGGATGCCGGACGGCCGGGTGCACGTCCTCGACGCCAAGCCGGGCGCCATGCTCGGCATCCCGCTGAGGCAGGAGATCGAGGACCACACCGTGCTCCTCTCCCCCGGTGCGACCCTGGCGCTGTACACGGACGGTCTCGTGGAGCGCCGGGCACGGGGCATCGACCCCGGCATCGACCGCCTCGCCGCCGCCCTCGAGGCGTTCGACCCGGCCGATCTGGACACCGACCTGGACGGCTCGGCGGACCGCATCCTGGGCCCGCTGCTGAGCGACTCCGAACGCGACGACGACGTCTGCCTCCTGCTGTGCCACATCGACCGCGCGGCCGGCGGGGAGCCGGACCGGGTCCCGGCGGGCGCGGACCACCTGCGGTAGCTCCGCGCGGCGTCACCCCGCACGCGGCCGCGGGACGAACGGGCCCTCCCACCGCCCGTGGGCTCTTCCGGAACGGACCCGGTACGGCACCGGATCCCGGGAACCCGCCGAGGCGGCCCCTGCCGTCCGGCCGTGTTCCGGACGGCGGGGACGACGAATCCGGTGCACGCGCGACCCGGTGGGGGCATCGTTGTGCTCGTGGACTCGACGGATCCGATGGACCGGTGAGGTGCGAAGCAGCGGTCCACGGGCAGACGCAAGGACGTCGTTGCAGCCGCCCGGAGCCCCGCAGAAGGGATGAAACATCGTGACACGACCCAGGATCCTGGTGGTCGGCGCAGGCTTCGCCGGTGTGGCGTGCGTCCGCCGTCTGGAGCGCAGGCTCTCCCCCGGCGAGGCGGACATCACCCTGGTGACGCCGCAGTCCTACCAGCTGTATCTGCCGCTGCTGCCCCAGGTCGCCTCCGGGGTGCTGACACCGCAGTCGGTCGCCATCTCCCTGCGCCGCAGCAAGAAGTACCGCACCCGGATCATCCCGGGCGGCGCCGTCGGCGTGGACCTGAAGGCCAAGGTGTGCGTCGTCCGCACGCTCACCGACCACATCGTCGACGAGCCGTACGACTACCTGGTACTGGCCCCCGGCAGCGTCACCAGGACGTTCGACATCCCGGGGCTCCTGGACCACGCCTTCGGCATGAAGACGCTGGCCGAGGCCGCCTACATCCGCGACCACGTCATCACCCAACTGGACCTCGCCGACGCCAGCGAGGACCCGGCCGAGCGCGCCTCGCGGCTCCAGTTCGTGGTGGTCGGGGGCGGGTACGCCGGCACCGAGACCGCGGCGTGCCTGCAACGGCTGACGCACGCCGCCGTCAAGCGCTACCCGCGGCTGAACCCGGCGCTGATCAAGTGGCACCTGATCGACATCGCGCCGAAGCTGATGCCGGAGCTGGGCGACAAGCTGGGCCGCAGCGCCCAGGAGGTACTGGGCCGCCGGGGCATCGAGATCTCGCTCGGGGTGTCCATCGCCAAGGCCGGGCCGGAAGAGGTCACCTTCACCGACGGCAGGGTGGTGCCGACCCGCACCCTGATCTGGACCGCGGGCGTGGTGGCCAGCCCGCTCATCGCGACCCTCGGCGCGGAGACGGTCAAGGGCCGGCTCGCGGTGACCGCCGAGATGTGCCTGCCCGGCCACGACGGGGTGTTCGCGCTCGGGGACTCCGCCGCCGTACCCGACCTGGCCAAGGGCGACGGCGCGGTGTGCCCGCCGACCGCGCAGCACGCCACGCGGCAGGGCCGGCGGGTCGCGGAGAACGTCATCGCGACGCTGCGCGGACAGCCCCTGCGGCCGTACGAGCACAGGGACCTGGGTCTCGTCGTCGACCTCGGCGGCGCGGACGCGGTCTCCAAGCCGCTCGGCCTGGAACTGCGCGGCGTCCCGGCCCAGGCCGTGGCCCGCGGCTACCACCTCGGGGCGCTGCGCACCAACGTCGCCAAGACCAGGGTCGCCACCAACTGGCTGCTCAACGCGGTCGCCGGGGACGATTTCGTCCGCACCGGATTCCAGGCCCGCAAGCCCGCCAAGCTGAAGGACTTCGAGTACACCGACGCGTACATGACGCCCGAGCAGGTGCGGGAGCACGTCGAGCGGGCCCGCCCCCGGCAGGTGTGACACCGGGGCAGGGCCTCTCCCACCGGTCCGGCCGGGCCGCGAAAAGCGGTCCGGCCGTGACATGCCATGCTGGTCGGGCGGATCATGAGGGTGAACGGGAGGGGGCGGCGGCGTGGGAGCAGCACAGAGGCCGGTCCGGTCGCGGCTGCGTGATCGCTTCACGGCGTCCGATCCCGGCCTGCTGCGGCTGGCCGCCGGATCGCGGACGGCGGGCTCGATCGCGCTGACGCTGGCCGTACTCGGCGTGCTGCGCGTGCCCGTGACGCTTCTGGTGGCCGGGGCGATCGCCTCGATGGCGGCCACCTTCGCCATCCGGGAGAAGCAGCGCTCGCAGCAGGCGGTCACGCTCGCCCTCGGTCTTCCGGTGGCGCTGGTGTCCGTCTCGCTCGGCGCGCTCCTCAACCGGCTCGTGGTGGCCGGGGACGTCTTCTTCGTCGTCCTGATCTTCTGCGCGGTCTACAGCCGCCGGTTCGGCGACCGGGGCAACGCGCTCGGCCTGATCGGCTTCCAGCTCTACTTCATGTCCCTGTTCGTCGGCGCCACCGCGTCGGCGCTGCCCGCGCTCTACGGTGTCATCGCGGTCGCGTTCGCCTCCAGCGCCCTCGTCCGGTTCGTGATCGTGTACGAGACGCCGGCGGGCGTCCTGCAACGCCTGCGCGAGGCGTTCCGGGTACGTCTGGCGCAGCTGGTGACCGCCCAGCTGGAGCTGCTGGACGCCGGTCCGGACGAGGTGGAGAAGGTCCTGGAGGCGGTGCGGGAGGGCACGGCCCGGCTGCACGAGACGGCGATGATGATCCAGTCCCGGTTGGCGGAGGGCACCTCCGACGAGGCCGTGGCGCGGCTGGTGCAGCGGCGGATCGCGGACGCCGAGATCGCCGCCGAGCGGCTGGGGCTGCTCCTGCTGAACGCCCGCAGCGCCGAGCGGACCAACACGCTCACCCTCCACCTGCCCGGCGCGTCCGTCCCCTCCAGCGGCCGGCTGCCGGTGCGGGACGAGGCGACCGAGACGCTGCGCCGCGACCTGCGGGCGCTGGCGATGCTCGTGCTGCGGCCCGTCGGGGAGGGCGGCGGGACCGCGCTGGCGCACGTACGCAACCGGCTCCTCGGCTACCGCGACGAGGAGAACCTGCCGCCCGCCTCGCCCGCCGTGCAGGACGTCTTCCGGGGTATCGGCGAGACCGCGCGGGCCGTGATGGGGCTGCGGATCGCGCTGGACGGCCCGCAGGACGAGTCCGACGACGCGCCCGCGACGGTCCGCTCCCGGGAGGAGCTGGACGCGGAGAACGCCGCCATCGAGGGCGCCGAGGAGGCCGAGCGGGAGGAGCAGGTCCCGACCGGGTGGCGGCGGCCGACCACGCGGGCGGCCGTGCAGGTCGCGGTGGGATCGTCGCTGGCCATCGTCGGCGGCGAGTTCCTCTCCAGCCAGCGCTGGTACTGGGCGGTGCTGACCTGCTGGATCGTCTTCATCAACACCTCGTCCACGGGCGAGATCCTGGTCAAGGGCTACCGCCGTCTGGTGGGCACGGTGCTCGGCGTCGTGGCCGGCATCGTGCTGGCGGGGCTGGTCGGGCCGCACACGTGGACGGCGCTGGCCCTGGTGCTGCTGTTCGTCTTCGCGATGTTCTACACGGCCCCTCTGTCGTACACGCTGATGTCCTTCTTCGTCACCGCGGCGCTGGGACTGCTGTACACGCTGCTGCACAGGTACAGCGCGGCAGTGCTCGTGCTGCGTGTGGAGGAGACGGCGCTCGGGGCGGCCTGCGGGATCATCGCGGCCGCGCTGGTGCTGCCGGTGCACACCAGCGGCCGTACGAACGAGCTGCTCGGCAAGGCGCTGGAGCGGCTGACGGACGTCACGACCGGCGCCGTCGAGCAGCTCAGCGGCGGCCCGGCGGTCGATCTGCTCGACCGGGCGCGCGACCTGGACCAGGCGCTGGGCGATCTGCGGGCGGCCACGCAGCCGCTGACGCATCCGATCACGCCCCTGCGGGCTCGGCGGAACACCGCCCAGTACGTCGTGGCGCTGCTGGAGACCTGCGCCTACCACGCGCGGTCGCTGGCGGCGACCGCCGAGCTGCTGCCCACCCATCCGTCGATAGCCGCGGATCCCCGGCTGCGCCAGGCCTGTGCCCGGACCACCCGCAACATCGAGACGATCCGCGCGCACGTGGCCGACGAGCCCACCACCGCCGAGGTCGAGCGGGGTCCGAGCATCGCCTCGCTGCTGGAGGCGGGCGGGGCACCCGGCGTCCCGCGGTACGGCCGCATCACCGACCGGGTGCTGCGGCACCTCCAGCGCCTGGACGAGGCGGTGGTCGGCCTGGCCCGCCCGCTGGACGTCCCGGTGTCGAAACCGGCGCAGTGACGGGCCGGGGCCCACGGCCCCGGCCCGTCACGCCGGTCAGAAGTCCGTGGGCATGTCGCTGGCCTCGGCGATGCCCCGCAGCTCCTCGGTCTCCCGGTGCCGGTCGCGGATGTAGTCGGCGATCTCGGTCAGGCGCGCCGGGTCGGCGGCGGTCGCCGCGTCGGTGACGACCCGGACCGGACCGGTCTCCTCGATGTCGAGGACGACCAGTTCGTTGTCCAGCCTTCCGGTCACCGCGGTGGCGATGACCAGGGCGGCCTCGTCCCGTATCTCCTGGGGGACGCCCTGCGCCTGGGCGCCCTCCAGCGGGAAGTCGGCGGAGGGCACGCCGCGTTCGTCGATCGCCCGCAGGACCGGGTCGACGACGTCGAGCAGCAGTTCGTACTCCTCCTCGGGCATCCGGACGCGGAGCAGATCGAGATACACCTCCACGGCCCGGCCGTCGGGCGGAAGCTCGTCTTCGTTCATTGGCTCCGTGTTCCCCGCGTACGCCCGCTCAGACGCGGAACGCGCGATCGGCAGCGAGGACCGACGGCACGCGCCGGGGGGGCTGCCTCTCATGTCGTGGGTTCCGTCGCCGGTCCCGGTCCGTCGCTGGAGCGGTTCGCCCGTTCCGACAGCACCTCGTCGCGCACGCGCGCACAGCTGCGGCTGATGAGCCGGGAGACGTGCATCTGGGAGATGCCGAGGCGGTCCGCGATACGGCTCTGTGTCATGTCCTCGAAAAAGCGCATGTAGAGGATGGCCCGTTCGCGTTCGGGCAGCCGGCGCAGCCCTTCCTTGGCCGACTCCCGGTCGACGACGGTGTCGTAGGAGGAGTCCGACGCGCCGAGGCTGTCCGCGAGGCTGTAGCCGTCGCCGCCGGCCGACAGTTCGGCGTCCAGGGACAGGGTGCTGAAGCTGTCGATCGCCTCCATCCCCGAGTTGACCTCCTCCTCCGTCAGCCCGGCGTGCGCGGCGATCGCCGCGACCGAGGGTTCGGGGCTGCCGGGGTTCTGGATGAGTTCGCGGCGCGCCACCCGTACCTTGTTGCGCAGTTCCTGGACGCGGCGGGGCACCCGAAGCGCCCACATCCGGTCCCGGAAGTGCCGCTTGACCTCGCCGGTGATGGTCGGCACGGCGTAACTCTCGAAGGCGCCGCGATCCGGGTCGAACCGGTCGATCGCCTTGACCAGCCCGAGTGCCGCCACCTGCCGCAGGTCCTCGATGGACTCGCCGCGGTCGCGGAAGCGGCCGGCGATGCGGTGGGCCATGGGCAGCCACGCGCTGACGAGTTCGTCACGGACGGCCTCCCGTTCCGGGCCGTCCTGCGCGGCGGCGAGGCGTTGGAAGAGGGCGGCGGTGTCGGGGGCGTCGTCGTGCGGCCGGCGGGCGGGAGCCGCCTGGTCCGCGGGAGCGTCGGGGCGGCTTGTCGATATGTCGATGAGCATGCGGAATGGCTCCTGAACGGTGTTTCAGGGACTGACCGCGGAAGGAGTGGTGCCGTCCGGTCCGCCTGGAGACCTCCCGGAGCAGCAGGAACAGCTTCCGCTGACGCGCCTCCGGTCCGAAGCACGAGATTCCGTCTGCCCGTCGGTGGGAGCGACAAACTCCGGTTCGCGTAGTTCTTCTCCCTTGACGTGCTCCCTGGCCTGAAGTCCAGGGATTCCGGCCTGGGTCGTCCGACCCTTCCGGGGGCTTCCTGCTTCAACGCGCTGTGCCGGGACTCTCGTCCTGGTCTTACCGGCGCTCCACGAGGCGTTTAGCGTCTCCGCCCGTCCGGCGGCGACGATGCGGCGTCCTTCGAAGAGGACGTTGCGGGCTGCGTTGTGGTCGCGGTCGTGCACCGTGCCGCACTCGGCGCACGTCCACTGCCGCACGTGCAGGGGCTTGGGGCCGTCCCGGAATCCGCAGGCCGAGCAGACCTGAGAGGACGGGAAGGCCCGGTCCACCTTGGCGAAGGTGCGGCCGTGCTTGACTGCCTTGTACTCCAGCATACGGACGAACGCGGACCATCCCGCGTCGTGCACGGATTTGGCGAGCCGGGTACGGCCGAGACCGGACACCGCGAGGTCTTCCACATACACCGCTTGGTTGTCGCGAATGATCTGCGGTCTTTGGTGACGGTCAGGGACGTGGGCGCGACCGGAAGCCGGCGGGACCACTTGACCTTGAGATGGCCGACCTTGGCCAGGTACACCGTGCCGTCGCCCCGGAGACAGAAGGCGTTGGTGTTGACACGGATCGACGGCCGGGTGTCCTTCTTCGACTTGTAGCGGGGCGGCCCCACCGTCCGGCCCTGCCGCTTGCCCTTGATCGAGTCGAAGAAGTTCTTGTAGGCGGTGTCCAGGTCCCGCAGAGACTGTTGCAGGTATCGTCCGCCAGTACATCGAGCAGCAAAAACGCCCGCTCCAAGGTGCACGTCGGAGCAGCCTTGAGATGCGTTCAGCCCCGGCGTGAACGCCGGGGCTTTCTGCAAGAGTCCCGGTAACGGCCGATTCGAGCCGCCATCACGGCGCGCGGGAGCGGGTAGGTGGAGGACATGACCGATGTGGTGCACTCGGACGAACTGCTGCGGCGCATCCAGCGCGCGAGGGCGTGCGCGGCACAGGAGGAGCGCGGGTGGCGGGACCGCCGCGACACCCTCGGGGCGACCGATCCGGACGCCGCGCGCGAGGCAGCCGTACGAGCCCTGAGCTATGAGGCCGTCCTGCGGGTGCTGGACGAGATCCTGGCCCCGGGTCGGCACGCCGAGCGGGGCTGACGGGCGGAGTGAGTCCGCTCACGTGACCCGGTTCCGGCTGCGCGGAACCGCCCAAGATGATTTACGGTTCATCCATACGCGGCGACGGGGTCGACCCGAGGCGTCCCCCGTACACCGCCATATACGGCCCTGGCTGGCCTCCCCCGTCCAGCCAGGGCTTTTTCATGTCTTCGTCCGGAGATGGGCGAAGAATCCCGGTTCGGTCCGTCCCAGCCGGGTACTGGCAGTTCTCGTGATGCGCGCTCTGCTCTCCGGGCCGGGGGTGCTCGTCGTGTACGCGGTCCGCCGGGTGACGGAGGGAGACCTGGCGGCGGCGCGGGCGCAGATGGGGTTCTCCCTCGCCTGGCACATCATCGTGGCCTGCCTCGGGGTCGGGCTGCCGGTACTGACCCTGCTCGCGGAGTGGTACGGCATCCGCACCGGCGATCCGGCGCACCAGTTGCTGGCCCGCCGGTGGGCACGCGCCATGGGCGTGCTGTTCGCGGTGGGCGCGGTCTCCGGCACCATCCTCAGCTTCGAGATGGGGCTGCTGTGGCCCGGATTGATGGGCAGGTTCGGCCAGGTGATCGGGCTGCCGTTCGCCCTGGAGGGCATCGCGTTCTTCCTGGAGGCGATCTTCCTCGGGATCTACCTGTACGCCTGGGACCGGCTGCCGCCCCGCCGCCATCTGCTGACCGGCATCCCCATCGTCGTCGCGGGCACCGCGTCGGCGTTCTTCGTGGTGTGTGCCAACGCGTGGATGAACCAGCCGCGCGGCTTCACCCTGCGCGACGGCAAGGTCGTGCACGTCGACCCGTGGGCGGCGATGCTCAACCCGGCCAGTCCCCCGCAGACCGTGCACATGATCCTCGCGGCCTTCATGGTGGCCTCGTTCCTGGCCGCCGCCGTGTACGCGGTGGCCCTGCTGCGCGGGCGCCGGGACGCCTACCACCGGGCCGGGTTCCTCATCCCGTTCACGCTGGGCGCGATCGTGGCCCCGTTCCAGATCGTCGTGGGCGACTGGGCGGCGCGCTTCCTGTCCGGCTACCAGCCGGCCAAGCTCGCCGCGATCGAGGGCGTGTACCGCACCGGCCCCCACGTCCCGCTGACCCTCGGCGGTGTCGCGGTCGGCAACGGCCTGAAGTACGGCCTGGAGATCCCCGACGGGCTGTCCCTGCTGGTCGGCTATCGCCCCGGCACCGTCGTGCGGGGCCTGGACCGCGTGCCGGTCGCTCTGCGTCCGCCGGTCACCGGTGTGCACTGGGCCTTCGACCTGATGGTCGCCAGCGGCTTCTTCCTGCTGCTCATGGGCGTATGGCTGCTGTGGCAGTGGTGGCACCGCCGTCGTACCGGCGGGGAGCTGCGCACGCCCCGCCCGTTCCTGGCGCTCGCCGCCGTCGCCGGCCCTGCCGCGGTGGTGGCGCTGGAGTGCGGCTGGACCGTGACCGAACTGGGCCGGCAGCCGTGGATCGTGTGGGGCGTGATGAGCGTGCGGGAGGCCGTCAACCCCGCCCCGGGCCTGATGACCGGCCTGTGGCTGGTGCTGGTGGTGTACGCCGCCATGACCGCCGCCACCGTGTACGTCCTGCGCCGCCTGGCCCGGGGCACCCCGGTGCCTCAGGCTCCGCAGGAGGCGGACGTCACGCGGTATCCCGTCGTGTGAGGCCCGCCGAGCCCCGCCGTACGACCCCTTGGAGGTGACCGTGCTCGCGGACGCGGCGCTCGCCGTGATGTGGCTGGGCCTGACCTGCTACGCCCTGTTCGGCGGGGCCGACTTCGGCGCCGGGGTGTGGGACCTGCTGGCCGGCGGAGCCGAGCGCGGGCGGCCCCGGCGCGAGCTGATCGAGCACAGCATCGGGCCGGTGTGGGAGGCCAACCACGTGTGGCTGATCTTCGTGGTGGTGATGCTGTGGTCGGCGTTCTCCCCGGTGTTCGCGGCCGTGATGTCCACGCTGTACATCCCGCTGACGCTGGCCGCGCTGGGCATCATCGCGCGGGGCGCCGCCTTCGCCTTCCGCAAGGCCAGTACCGAGCTGTGGCAGCAACGGCTGTTCGGGGCATGCTTCGCGCTGTCCTCGCTGCTCACACCGTTCTTCCTCGGCACGGTCGCCGGCGGTGTGGCCTCCGGGCGCGTGCCGCCGGGCCTCGCCGCGGGCGATGTGATCACCGGCTGGCTCAATCCGACGTCGCTGCTGGGCGGGGTGCTGGCCGTGGTGACCTGTGCGCACCTGGCGGCGGTGTACCTGTGCGCCGACGCGGACCGCGAGGGCCGGCCCGAGCTGGCGGCGGCCTTCGCCCGCGACGCCGTGCTCAGCGGGCTGGCGGACGGAATCGTGGCCCTCGCGGGGATCGCGGTGCTGCACGCGGACGCACCGGCGCTGTTCCACGGGCTGACCCACCGGGCGCTGCCGCTGGTGATCGTCAGCGCGGTGGCCGGGCTCGCCGGTCTCGGCCTGCTGGCCCGGCGGCGTTTCGTGGCCGCCCGCGGGGCCGCCGCCCTGGCGGTCGCGGCGATCCTGTGGACGTGGGGCGCGGCCCAGTACCCGGCCATGCTGGTCGGAGGCACCACCGTCGCGCAGGCCGCGTCGAACGCCTCCGTGCTGGCCGCGGTCCTGGTGTCGCTGGGCATCGGCGCGGTGCTCCTGGTCCCCTCGCTGTGGCTGCTGTACGCCACCTTCCAGCGCGGGTCGGCCGGACAGCCCTCGCCGCGGTGAGCAGAAGCGGTGAGCAGAAACAGAAGCGGTGAGCAGAAACAGAAGCGGCGAGCAGAAGTTGAGAAGTCGCCTCCGCCGAGGTGCCCTGGGGACCCGCAGCGGCTGAAATGGGGAGGAGGCACATGCGCGGAACCCATCGCCGGCGAGGAGCTTCGGGTCATGACCAAAGCGATAAAACTGCTGACCGCCCTCCCCCAGAAACAACGCGAGCGCCTGATGGAGGTCGCGCGGGAGGTCTCCTTCCCCGAGGACACGAGGATCTTCGAGGCGGGGGGCACGGCCGACCGCTTCTGGGTCATCCGCTCCGGCGCCGTGCACCTGGACCAGCAGGTGACGCCCACCCGCAAGGTGACGGTGGCGTCCCTCGGCGCGGGCGATCTGCTCGGCTGGTCCTGGCTGTTCCCGCCGTACCAGTGGGACTTCGGGGCGGAGGCCTACAGCCAGGTCCGCGCCTACGAGTTCGACGCCTCGGCGGTGCTGGCGCTGTCCGTGGAGGATCCGTTGCTGGGACTGTCGCTGGTGCGCACCGTCGCCGAGATCCTCGCCCACCGGCTGGAGCTGACCCGGGGCAAGCTCCTGGAGCAGTACACCATCCCCCGGCGCTCTCACTGAGCCGCCCGGTCCGGTGGGTCAGATCCGGTAGCGGCGCAGCGCCGGGACGGCCGCCGCCAGGCCCAGCGTCAGGGCGACCACCAGCAGGCCGCCGCCCGCCACCGCCGCGCGCGGGCCGAACGCCGAGCCGGCCGTACCGTGCAGGACGTCCGCCAGGCGCGGACCGCCCGCGACGACGACGGTGAAGACGCCCTGCATACGGCCGCGCATCTCGTCGGTGGCGGCGGACAGCAGGATGGCGCCGCGGAACACCATGGAGACCATGTCGGCGACCCCGGCGGCCGCCAGGAACACCACCGCGAACCACAGGCTGCGGCTCAGTCCGAACCCGGTGACGGCCGCTCCCCAGGCGGTGACCGCGCCGATCACCATCCAGCCGTGCCGGCGCGCCCGGGAGAAGGTGCCGGAGAACAGCCCGCCGACCACCGCGCCGACCGGGATGGCCGCGAACAGCAGGCCGAGCGCGAGTCCTTCGTCGTAGGAGGCGTACGTCTCGGCGGCGAGCTGCGGGAACAGGGCGCGGGGCATCCCGAAGACCATGGCGATGATGTCGGCGAGGAACGACAGCAGCAGCACCTTGTGCCCGGAGATGTAGCGGAACCCGTCGGCTATCTCCCGCACCCCCGCGCGGCGCGCGGCGGATCCGGCCAGGGGCGGCAGTGCGGGCAGGCGCAGCACCGCCCACACGGTGACGCACAGGGCCACGGCGTCGATGAGGTACAGCTCGGGCAGCCCGATGACGGGGATGAGCGCGCCGGCCAGCAGCGGTCCGGCCACCAGACCGGTCTGCATGACGGTCGATCCCAGGGCGTTGGCGGCGGGCAGTTCCTCGGCCGGGACGAGTCGGGCGATGGAGGCGTTGCGGGCCGGGGAGTTCAGCCCGAAGAAGGCCTGCTGCACGGCGAGCAGCACCATCAGCACCACGACCGAGTCGAACCGGGCCGCGGCCTGCAACCAGAACAGCACCGAGGTGACCGCGATACCGCTGTTGGTGATCAGCAGCAGTTTGCGGCGGTCCATCGTGTCGGCGACCGCGCCGCCCCACAGGGCGAACACCACCATCGGGACCAGGCCGGCGAGGCTGGCGTAGCCGACCCAGGCCGAGGAGCCGGTGATGTCGTAGATCTGCTTGGGCACGGCGACGGCGGTGAGCTGGCTGCCGACCGCGGTGACGATGGTCGAGGACCACAGCCGGCGGAAGGCGGGGCGGCGCAGCGGCCGGGTGTCCATGGCCCAGCGGCGCCAGCCGCGCCGGCCGGCTCTGGACGGGTCGCGGGCGTCGCCGTGCGGTGCGGTGCTGCTGTCGGCGCTCTCGCTGGTGTCCACGGGCTTCCTGGTTGCTCGTTACATCTATCGGTGCGGTGTTCAGTGTCGCAGCACCGGCCGGGCCTGGGGACCGCCCCGATCCGGAAAGCTGCCGCGTACGCGCTCCAGTTGGGCCGCCGCGCTGTCGAGCAGCATGTCCAGGGCGGTCGGGTAGGCGCTGGTGACCATGCGGGTGGCGAGCAGGGGCGCCGCCTCGGCGATGCGCGGATGCGTGGTGGCGGGCAGCCGGGCGTAGGTCGAGTGCCACATCTCCTCGTCGGCGCGCAGGGCGGCGCTCGGCAGGGCCAGGGAGGCGGCGTCGAGCGCGGCGAAGGCGAGGGTCTGGTCGACGAAGGCGTGGTAGATCCGCACCGTGTGGGGCAGTGGGAAGCCGGCCCGGCGCAGCACGCCCAGGACGGCCTCGTCTGCGGCCAGTTCGTTGGCGCGGCCGGAGACGCGGTTGGCGGTCACCACGGCGGCCTGCGGATGCGCGACGTACGCGGAGTGGATGCGCAGGCCCATCTCGCGCAGGTCGGCCCGCCACCGCCCGCTCGGCTCCCAGCCGGCCAGCGCCCGGCCGATCAGCGCGTCGCCGATCGCCAGGGTGAGGTCGTCCATGCCGCGGAAGTAGCGGTAGAGGGTGCTCGGGTCGCAGTCGAGCGCCAGGCCGAGGCGGCGGGCGGTCAGTCCCGCGCTGCCGTGCTCCCGCAGCAGGCGCAGGGCGGTGTCGACGATCAGTGTCTCGGACAGTACGGTGCCGCTCCGGGTGGGGCGGCGCCGCCGTCGCTTGTCCTCGGTCACCACCGGTTTGGGCATCCCGGCCTCCTCGGTTGCACGCTTATGCCAACACCATTGACCTTACGTGGTGCGCGGCGTTGTATCGACGGTCAGGACAGAGACCGAGAGGGAGTTCTGGTCATGCGTGTACTGCTCGTGGGAGCCGGTGGTGTGGGTACCGCCATCACCCGGATCGCGGCCCGTCGTTCGTTCCTCGAGTCGATGGTCGTCGCGGACTACGACCGCGGGCGGGCCGAGTCCGCCGTGGCGGCCGTCGGCGACGACGGCCGGTTCGTCGCCGAGCGCGTCGACGCGAGCGACGAGGCGGCGGTGGCGGACCTGCTCGCCCGGCACCACTGCGACGTGCTGCTGAACGCGACCGACCCGCGCTTCGTGATGCCGCTGTTCCGCGCGGCCCGCACGGCCGGCGCCGGCTACCTCGACATGGCGATGTCCCTGTCCCGGCCGCACCCGGAGCGGCCGTACGAGGAGTGCGGGGTCAGGCTGGGCGACGAGCAGTTCGCGCTGGCGGAGGACTGGGAGAAGGCCGGCGCGCTCGCGCTGGTCGGCATGGGGGTGGAGCCGGGCCTGTCCGACGTGTTCGCGCGGTACGCCGCAGACGAACTCTTCGACGAGATCGAGGAGATCGGCGTCCGCGACGGCGCGAACCTGACCGTCGACGGCTACGACTTCGCGCCGTCCTTCAGCATCTGGACCACCATCGAGGAGTGCCTGAACCCGCCGGTGGTGTACGAGGCCGGGCGCGGCTGGTTCACCACCGAGCCGTTCAGCGAGCCGGAGGTGTTCGACTTCCCCGAGGGCATCGGCGAGGTCGAGTGCGTGAACGTGGAGCACGAGGAGGTGCTGCTGGTCCCGCGCTGGGTGGACGCGCGGCGGGTGACCTTCAAGTACGGTCTGGGCCGCGAGTTCATCGACACCCTCAAGACGCTGCACCTGCTGGGTCTGGACCGCACCGACCCGGTCACCGTGCCGGGCCCGGACGGGCCGGTCGCCGTCTCGCCCCGGGACGTCGTCGCCGCCTGCCTGCCCGACCCGGCGACCCTGGGCGAGCGGATGCGCGGCAAGACCTGCGCGGGCACCTGGGTGCGCGGCACCCGGGACGGCGCGCCGCGCGAGGTGTACCTGTACCACGTGGTCGACAACGAGTGGTCCATGGCCGAGTACGGGTGCCAGGCCGTGGTGTGGCAGACGGCGGTCAATCCCGTGGTCGCCCTGGAACTGCTGGCCGGCGGCGCCTGGTCCGGAGCGGGTGTCCTGGGCCCCGAGGCGTTCCCGGCCCGCCCCTTCCTGGACCTGCTGACGGAGTACGGCTCCCCGTGGGGCATGCGCGAGCAGTGACCGGGTCCGGCCCGTTCAGGTCATGCCGGGTCCCGCCGCATCGAATCTGGTTCGCGGGACCGGCTCCGTCCTGGAGCGGCCAGATCAAGTGAGACGCAGGGCCGGCAGAAATCTCAGGTGATCCGTTCCGGGGAGAGCGGACGCCTGGGGTCGTCTCAGTTGATCGGGTTCGCCGAAGGGCTCGCCGCAGCGATGGCTTCCGGAGCCGTGTTGGTTGCCGAGGCCGTCGAGCACTGTGCTGCAGCGTGAGTTGAGGGTCTTCGTTCGTAAGGTCGGCAGGCATGAGCACCGGAGTTGCCATCCCTCCTCCTTCGCGCAGGGCAGGATGGGGTCATGGCGCCCACCGACTTGTCTCGCCTGCGGTTGCCGCGCGCGTGCCGTGAGGCTCTTGCCAAGCAGCGGTCGGAGCGGATCGACGGACACACCATCCCCATAGCCACCGCCTGGTGGAACACCGAGATAGCTGCCGCTCACCTGCCTGGTGCGCCCGTGGCCGGACCAGATGTCACGCAGTTCAGTCGCGGCGACTTGTTCACGGATGCTGCCAACCTTGATGCGGGCTCCGACGAGGAGCTGCTTCGATTTCTGTGGCGTGTCCTCGCTTGGGGCAGCGGCATAAAACTCCGCCTCAATCGCTAGCGCATGCGAGCTGTGGCGGATGACCCGTCCTCAGCCATGGCGGCTCTGTGCCAGGCTCTAAAGGCCGCCCGAGAGGATCCGGCGCAGGCGTACGAAGCTCTGCGCCCAAGAGACTGCAACGCCATCGCGTATCTGGGTCCGGCGTTCTCAACCAAGGTCCTGTATTTCGCCGGCAGCGGCGCTCTCGATCATCCATGCGCGATCCTCGACTCCCAGGTGGCCGCCACACTCAGGGATACCTGCAGGTGGGACTCGCTCGGTGAGAACGAATGGCCCACCAGCACCTACGTCCGGTACTGCGCACTCCTGGACCGCTGGGCCCACGAGGAGAGCATGCGGCTCGGCCGCCGCATAGGCATCGACGAGATCGAACGCTGGCTGTTCAGGCCTTGCTCCGCGAACCGAGCTGTCGCCTGTGGTCTTTCCCGCAGGGGATGCCGCGCCAGATGCAAGGGTCCGCCACGGTCAACACGGGCCGCTGGCAGGTACATCCGTACCTGCCAGCTCGGCCAACAAAGCCGCAGGTCACCTCTGCTACGCCCCAGCCTCTCCCCTAAAGTGGTTGTCCAGCCCGCTCACCGAGTCCACACCCGCCGGAACTCCTCGGCCGGGATGGTCTCCAGCAGGTCCTCTTCAGGGTCGATCACTTGGTCTGTCAGGAAGCCGTGCTCGTCCTCCAGGTGCTCCCAGCTGTACCGGTGGAGTCGGCCGGCCGGAGTCAGCTCGGCTTGCTTGATGGCGATCAACTCGCCGCGCAATCGGTGTGAGCGGCCGGCCGGGTGGCAGGCTGGAAGCGGAACGAGAGCGCCTCCAGAAGGCGCTTGCGCTGGGTCTTCTGGACGGCGGCGATGCGCCAGCGGTCGTCCGCTTCGCGGGCCACCATGTAGGTGGCCGGCTTGCCCAGGCGCTTCGGTCGGCCCTTGTGTACCTCACCGCGGGCGACGACGACGGCGGTGTCCTGCCCGTGGAAGCGCAGGTCGATGACCTCGATGGTCAGCTCGGTGCCCTTCAGGAAGCTGTCGAACAGGGCCTGGTGGGCGCGGCCGATCTCGGGGCCGCCGTGGTAGACGGTGCCGGCATAGGTGACGTCGGTGGCATCCGCGCTGAACTGCTCGCCGTAGGCGGTGCCGTCGCCGCGGATTCGGTGTGAGAGCCTCGCGCCCGTGGCTACTGAAACCGAGGTGGGAGAGCTGTTGCACCAGCGCGGCTGGCGGACGGCATCCGCGGTCGCTGAAAGGGTGAACGCGTGGGCCGCTCTGGTGAGCGTCATCGAGCGCGGCTACGGCGACGACATCTACGAGTACACCAACGACCTCTACTGCCGAAACTGGCTGCACGAGGCGTGGCTCCTGCTGGACGAACACATCGTCCAGCTCTGGACCCCGCAGATCAAAGCTCTGGACGACCGGTACAAGGCCGCGACCATCGACGACGACGGCCAAGCACTGGACCGGTTCCACCGGTTGCCTGGCCCCGACCTGTGGTGGTGGCGGCGACACCCCCGCATCCTCACCGGGGACCTCGGGCGTTCACTTCGCTCGGCCGATGCCATCGGCACCGACGCTGACGCAGCATGACCCTCAGCCTCGTGAGTTAGGGGACAACTCTGCCGCTGGCCGCGCCCTCCTGAGGCGCGGCCAGATACCGGATCAGGCAGCCGAGTAGCCACTGAGGCTTTGCCAACCGGGTTGCTGAGCCTGCCTCGTACCGCTCGGATCGGGTTGCAGGGCGTCGGCATCAACCACGGGACCACGGACCAGGGGCCCACCAACCGGCCCTTACAGTGCAGTCCGACAGCGCCTGACCAGCGGCAACACGAAGCCATCGGCCTCGACCGGTCGAGTGCGCCTGACTGGTGAGTGGTGTGTGGCCGAACATTGGCCACAGACCAACCGATCCTGCTCACCTCACGGGCGGTAGTAGTACCTGTAGGCGAGAACCTTCCCGTTGGCGTCGGTCAGGTTGATCCGGACATGGTCGGCTCCGCCGGGGACGTCCGCGCGAAGGGAGATGTCCTGATCCGTGTAGTTGTTGCACTGGGTGCTGGTGCTCCGTTCGTCCAGCGGGGTGGTGCCTGCCCACGCGATACCGTACGCACGCTTACACCCGTAGGTATTGAGCCGTCCGTTGAGGCTGACCGACCGGTTGTACCAGGTGATTCGGCCGGCGTACCAGCTGTCGACTGATTGGACGCTGAACAGGGTGGTGGGGTAGGTGGTCGTGGCGGCGGTGGCGGCTGGCGCCCCCGCGAGAACCGGCACGGCTGCCGCCGCGACTGCGGCCACCATCGCGCTGACTTTCCTTAGCAAGGCTGCTCCCCCGGTTACTTGAGTGGTGGTGTATCGGCCCGCGACACGGTAGTCGTCCGTCGGCGCAGCGGCGAGGCCACCGCGTTTCGGTTGGCGGCCGATCGTGCGCGGTCGGCCGTTGGACCACTCGACGAGATGGCGGGCGGGTCCCGCTCAGGCGGTCTGCCGTGCGGCGGCCCGTCCGGCCGCGCGCCCGGAGAACAGACATCCGCCGAGGAAGGTGCCCTCCAGGGCGTTGTAGCCGTGGACGCCGCCGCCGCCGAAGCCGGCGACCTCGCCGGCCGCGTAGAGGCCGTCGATCACCTGCCCGTCGGTGCCGAGGGCGCGCGAGTCCAGGTCGGTCTGGATGCCGCCGAGCGTCTTGCGGGTGAGGATGTGCAGCTTGACCGCGATCAGCGGGCCGGCCGCCGGGTCCAGAACGCGGTGCGGGGCTGCCACCCGGCCGAGGCGGTCGCCGATGTAGCGGCGGGCGTTGTGGATGCCCTGGATCTGGGTGTCCTTGCTGTAGGGGTTGGCGATCTGGAGGTCGCGGGCCTCGATCAGACGGCGCACCTCGGCGGCGTCGAGGAGGGGCTTGTCGGTCGACTGGTTCATCTTCTCGACCAGTTGCTCCAGCGTGTCGGCGATCAGGAAGTCCTCGCCGTGCCGCAGGAAGTCCCGTACGGGTCCGGGTGCTCCCTTGCCGAGCAACCGGTCGCGCAGCACCGCCTTGCGGTCCTTGGCCGTGATGTCGGGGTTCTGCTCGGAGCCCGACAGGGCGAACTCCTTCTCGACGATCCTGCGGGTCAGCACGAACCAGGAGTGGTCGTACCCGGCGATGTCCTCGGTGGTGCGGAGGTGCTTGAGGGTGCCGAGCGTGTCGTAGCCGGGCAGGCAGGGGTCGGGCAGCCGGCGGCCGAGGGCGTCCAGCCACACCGAGGACGGGCCGGGCAGGATGCGGATGCCGTGGCCGGGCCAGATCGGGTTCCAGTTCCGCAGGCCCTCGGTGTAGTGCCACATGCGGTCGCGGTTGACGAGCCGTACGCCGGCTTCGGCGCTGATGTCCAGCATCCGGCCGTCGACGTACGCCGGGACGCCGGTGACCATCCGCGACGGCGGGGTGCCGAGGCGCTCGGGCCAGTAACGGCGGACGAGGTCGTGGCCGGCGCCGATGCCGCCGGTGGTGAGGACCACGGCCTGCGCGGTGAGTTCGAACGCGCCGGTCTCCTCGCGGTTGGAGGCGACACCGCGGGGCGAGTCGTCCTCGGCGAGGACAGTGCCCCGCACTCCGCGTGCCGCGCCGTCCTGGACGACGAGTTCATCGACCCGGTGACGGTGGTGGAAGGTGAGCAGGCCGTCGCGCGCGGCCTGGAGGGCGTACGCGGCGAAGGGTTCCACGACGCCCGTGCCGGTGCCCCAGGCGATGTGGAAGCGGGGTACGGAGTTGCCGTGGCCGTCGGCGCGCAGATCGCCGCGCTCTGCCCAGCCGACCGTGGGCAGCAGCGTGATGCCGTGTCCTTCCAGCCAGGACTGCTTCTCCCACGCCGCGAACTCGACGTAGGCGCGCGCCCAGCGCACCGCCCAGGAGTCCTCGTCGTCCAGCCGGTCGAAGCGCGCGCTGCCCTGCCAGTCGTTCCAGGCCAGCTCGAAGGAGTCCTTGACGCCGAGCCTGCGCTGCTGCGGGGTGTCGACGAGGAACAGTCCGCCGAAGGACCAGTACGCCTGCCCGCCGAGGTCGGCGGCGTTCTCCTGGTCGACGAGGGCGACCCTGCGGCCCCGGCTGGTCAGTTCGTGCGCCGCGACCAGGCCCGCGAGGCCCGCCCCGACCACGATGACGTCGGCGTCCATGGCGACCGTCCCCTTCCTCGGTTCCTCGGTTTCCTTGGTTTTGCTCAGTCTTCTTGTGATGCGCGTGCGGTGCCGCCACCATCCGTCAGCAGCGCGGTGAGCAGCTGTCCGAGCCAGGCGCGGGCGCCCTCGACGTCCTTGTCCAGCAGCAGCCGGGTGGTGACTCCGTCGTACGCGGCGACGACCGCGTGGGCGGCGCCGACGGCGTCCCCCAGGACGGCGGGCAGCGGGGTGCGGGCGCGGGCGAGTCGGTCGGCGACGGCCCGGCGCAGCCGCGCGCGGTGCTCCAGCAACGTCCGCGCCACGGCCGCGTCGCGGGCGGCGTGCACCAGGAAGTCCGTCTTGACCAGGAGCCAGTCCAGGTCCAGCAGCAGCACGTCGGTGACCCGGTCGACGGCGGCGGGCACGTCGAGGTCCGGGCCGTCGAGGGCGAGCGCCCCGGTCACCTGGTCGGCGATCAGCTCGGCCCGTTCCCGGTACAGGGCGAAGAACAGCTCGTCGAGGGTGTCGAAGTTGGAGTAGAAGGCGCCCCTGCTGTAGCCGGCGGCCTCACAGACCTCCTCGATCGACACCCGGCCGAAGCCCTTGGCGGCGAACACCGTGAAGGCGGCGTCGAGCAGGTTGGCCCGCGTCCGCTGCCGGCGCCTGGTGACGCGCCTTTCCGTGCCCTCGACCGCCATGCCGGACCTCCGTTCGATACGCGAATGTATCCGATACACCGATGTATCGAAAGGGGGCGCGGAGGCACCGGCCGCCACCTGCGCCGGGAGGGTGCGGGGTTTCACCTCAGCGCCCGCGGTCAGTCGGGCCCATGAGCCGTGTTCACGTCACGGCGGCCGACCGGGTACCGCGGGCGCGCCGGGACCGGGAAGGAGTGGACCGTGAACTCGTCCGGCGAGGCCCCCGCCCCGCACACGCTGCGCGACTACGCCCTGCTCGCGGACGGCGAGCGCGGCGCCCTGGTGGGGCCGCGCGGCGACATCGTGTGGATGTGCGCACCCGCCTGGGACAGCGAGGCCGTCTTCGCCGCCCTGATCGGCGGCCCCGGCTGGTACACCGTCACCCCCACCGAGCCGTTCGTGCACGGCGGCTACTACGAGCGGGAAGGCCTGGTCTGGCGCAGTCGCTGGATCACGACCGGCGGCATCGTCGAGTGCCGCGAGGCCCTCGCCCTCCCCGGCGATCCGCACCGGGTCACGGTGCTGCGCCGGGTCATGGCCGTCGACGGCGGCGCCCGGGTCGACGTACGGCTGTACCCGGCGGCGGGGTTCGGCCGGCGTCCGCTGCGCGAGGTGCGCCGGGACGAGGACGGCCGGTGGACGGGCCGGGCCGGCGAGTTGTACGTCCGGTTCGGCGGCGCGCCCGGCGCCGAACCGGCGGGAACGGACCACCCGGGGCTGGACGCGGTGCTGCGCCTGGCCGCCGGCACCCACCACGACCTGGTCCTGGAGGTCTCGGACCGGCCGCTTCCCGGACCGGAGCCGGTGGACCGGCTGTGGCGGGCCACCGAGGCCGGATGGGCCGCACGCGTGCCCGGCCTGCGTGGCGCGCTGGGCCCGCGTGACGCCCGGCACGCGTACGCGGTGCTGCGCGGTATGACGGGCTCGCACGGCGGTACCGTGGCCGCCGCGACGACCAGCCTGCCCGAGCGGGCCGAGCAGGGCCGCAACTACGACTACCGGTACGTGTGGATCCGCGACCAGGCCTACATCGGCCAGGCCCTCGCGGCGACCGGCCCGTACGCACTGCTGGACGACTCGGTGCGGTTCGTCACCGAGCGCCTGATCGAACACGGCCCCTGCCTCGCGCCCGCCTACACCGCGACCGGTGGGCCGGTGCCCGACCAGCGCACCCTCGATCTGCCCGGCTATCCGGGCGGCTACGACGTCGTCGGCAATCACGTCAACCGCCAGTTCCAGCTGGACGCGCTCGGCGAGAGCCTGCTGCTGATCGCGGCCGGCGCGCGCCAGGACCGTATCGGCGCCGAGGCCTGGCACGCCGCCCTCGTCGCCGCCGAGGCCATCGAGGCCCGCCACCGGGACGGGGATGCCGGGATCTGGGAACTGCACACGGACCGCTGGGCGCACAGCCGGCTGATCTGCGCGGCCGGGCTGCGTGCCGTCGCGGCGGCGGCTCCCGCCGGCAGCGCCGGGGCGGCAGCGCGGTGGGCGGCGCTCGCGGACCGGATCGTCGCCGACACCGCCGCCGACAGCCTGCACCCGTCCGGCCGCTGGCAACGCGCGCCGACGGACCCCCGCGTCGACACGGCGCTCCTGCTGCCCGCCATCCGCGGCGCCCTGCCCGCCGGCGCCCCCCGCACGACCGCCACCCTGCGCGCGGTCCGCGCCGACCTCGTCCAGGACCACTACGCCTACCGTTTCCGTCACGACCAGCGACCGCTCCAGGACGCCGAAGGGGCCTTCCTGCTCTGCGGGTTCGTCATGGCCCTCGCCGAGCACCAGCAGGGCGACACGGTGGAGGCCGTGCGCTGGTTCGAACGCAACCGTGCCGCCTGCGGCCCCGCCGGCCTGTACGCGGAGGAGTTCGACGTCGCCCAGCGCCAGCTGCGCGGCAATCTGCCCCAGGCATTCGTCCACGCCCTGCTCCTGGAGGCCGCCACCACGCTGGCCGGCGCGGGCTTAACCGTCCGCCACCGCAGCCGCCTCCCCGCGCCCTCGTTTGCCCCCGCGCATCGGGGAGAACCGAAGCCGTATGACACCTGACGAACCCCGGTGCCGCACCGTGGTGGTGACCGGAGCGAGCGGCGGGATCGGCCGCGCGGTCTCGGTCGCGTTCGCCGCCCGTGGAGACCGGCTGGCGCTGATCGCCCGCGGCCGGGCAGGCCTCGACGGCGCGGTGCGCGAGGCCGAGCGGGCGGGCGCCGCGAAGGTGGTCGCCATCGAGGCGGACACGGCCGATCCGCAGGCGGTGGAGACCGCGGCCCAGCGGGCCGAGGAGCAGCTCGGTCCGATCGACGTATGGGTCAACGACGCGTTCGCCTCGGTCTTCGCGCCCTTCACCCAGATCGCCCCCGAGGAGTTCCGGCGCGTCACCGAGGTCACCTACCTCGGCTACGTCTACGCCACCGGCGCCGCGCTGCGCCGGATGCTGCCCCGGGACCGGGGTGTCGTCGTGCAGGTCGGCTCGGCGATCGCCTACCGCGGCATCCCGCTGCAAAGCGCCTACAGCGGCGCCAAGCACGCCCTCCAGGGCTGGCACGAGGCACTGCGCTGCGAACTGCTCGCCTCCGGCACCCGAGTGCGCGCGACCATGGTGCAGATGCCGGCGGTGAACACCCCGCAGTTCGACTGGGTCCGCTCATGTCTGCCCGAACGGGCGCAGCCGGTGCCGCCGATCTACCAGCCCGAGGTCGCCGCGCGCGCCGTGCTGTACGCCGCCGACCACCCGGGCAGGCGCGAGTACTGGGTCGGCGGCAGCACCGTCGCCACCCTGGTGGCGAACGCGGTCGTACCGGGGTTGCTGGACCGCTACCTGGCCCGCACCGGCTTCGCCTCCCAGCAGGACGGTCACCCGAGGCAGGCCGGGGAGCCGGACAACCTGTTCGAACCTGCGGACGCGCAACGGGACTTCGGAGCGCACGGCAGGTTCGACGGACAGGCCCGGGCCCGCAGCGTCCAGCAGCGGGCCGCGCACGCCGTCGGCGCCGTCGCGGACGGTGCGCGCCGCGCGACATCGGCCGTGCCCCGCGTCGGCGCCGGGTTCGCGGCCCGGATGCGGGGCACCCGAGCCCCCCGAGCACAGGACAGGAGTGTGTGACCATGCCCCGCGGATCGAGCCCCAAGCGGGAACGGCAGTACGAACACATCAAGGAAAGCGCACGGGAACGCGGTGAGAAGGAGGAGCGCGCCGAGGAGATCGCCGCGCGGACCGTGAACAAGGAACGCGCCCGGCACGGGGAGTCGAAGACCGCCAGCCGCACCTCGGTCGAGGACATGTCCTCCTCCCGCCGCGGCGGGCAGCGCTCCCACAGCGGCGCCCAGGGCCCCACCTACGACCAGCTGTACAACGAGGCCAGGCAGCGCGGCATCCAGGGCCGCTCGAAGATGAACAAGGCGCAGCTCGAAGACGCCCTCGGACGCTAGGAGCCCGCGATCATGGTCTCCGTGGCCGATCCGCCCGTTCCCCATGACCCGCCGGCGCCGCCCGGCACACCGGTTCCGCCGCCCGAGCCGCCCGCACCGCCCCGTCCGGCGGAGCCCGGCACGGAGCCCGCACCGCCCGAGCCCGGTCGGCCGCGCCCGCCCGAGCCGCCCGACTGACTCCGGGCCGCGCGGCGACGCTGAGCCGTACGGGTGACGCCCGGGACACGCCACCGGTGGCTGCGGCGTCTCCGGGCCGCTTGCGGTCGAACAATGGCCTGGGCGCGAGGAGGTCCGATGTGGGCTGCGACGGTTGAGATCACGGTGTGGTGCGGGGTGCTGACCGGCTTGACGGTGGTGTCGATCAGTTCCGTGTCGCCCGTCGAACTGACGGTGGCCGGCCTGGCCGCACTGGGCGGGGCGTTCGCGGCGCGGCGGATGCGGCGGGCCGCCGGTGTGCACGTCACGTGGGCCCGCCACGCGGCCCGCGCCGCCGTCTCACTGCCGTACGCGGTCGCACGCGGCCTGGCCGTCCTGGTGTCCTCCGTGGCCACGCGTCCCAGGGACGCGACCGTGCGGCGCGTGACGCTGCGGCCGGGGGCCCATGCCGCGTGGGCCGGCACGCTGATCGCCGCGTCACCGGACACCTGCGTGATCGGCATCCCGCGCGACGACGTGGTGCTGGTGCACGCCCTGCGTCCGGACGCGGGACCGGTCGAGGCGGCGGTGGCCCGGACGGGCGGGAAGCGGTGAACGCCTGGACGGCGGCAGCGCTGGTCCTGCTGGCCGTCCCGATGCCCGCGTACCTGTGGGTGGTGGCCCGCGGCACCGCGGTGCGCCGTCTCGCCGGGGCCGCGTCGCTGCCGGCCGCGGTCGGCGCGGTGTTCCTCCTCCTGCCCCAGGGTTACGGCCGGCCCGCCTACCAGGACCTCGCGCTGATGCTCGCCGTCCTGGCCCCCGCCGGCACCCTCGTCTTCACCCGCTTCGTGGCGGGCCGCCGCCACGAGACACACCCGACACACCATTCCAGCACCGAGACGTGACGACACCGCGCCCAGCCGGCCGGCACACGGACGGAGGCGCGCCAGGGAGTGCCGATGACGCCGCGCCATCTGACCGTGCTCGTACTGCTGTGGGCCGGGGTGGGATGCATGCTGCTCTCCGCCGTCGCGGTGCTGCGGCTGCGCGGAACGCTGATGCGCCTGCACGCCCTGGCCCCGCCCTCCTGCGCAGGGATCCCGCTGATCGCCCTGGCCGTGGCCGTCGACCAGGGGGTGGGCCGGGCCGCGGTCAAGACGCTGTTCATCGGTCTGGTCTTCGCCGTCGGAGGGACGGTCACCACCATCGCCGTCGGCCGCGCCTCCCAGCAGGCCGAGGAGGGGGAGGGCACGTGAACGAGTGGCTGATCGGCGCCGCCCTCGCGTTCGTCGTCCTCGCCGCGACCGCGGCGGTCCTCACCCGGGACCCGGCCCGCCAGGCCGTCGTCCTGTCCGCGCTGGGCCTGGGCCTGGCGGTGCTGTTCGCGGTGCTTCAGGCACCCGACGTGGCCCTGTCCCAGCTGGCCGTCGGCACCGCGCTGACCCCGCTGCTGATCCTCCTCACCGTCCGCAAGGTCACCCGCCGGCCCAGCGCCGCCGGCGACCGCGCCAACGACGGCGACGGCGAGGACCAGGAATGACGGCGCGCGCCCGGCTGGTCATGTTCCTGGTCGCCGCCGCGGTGATCGCCGCCCTCTTCGCCGCCGCCTGCACCCGGCTCCCGCCGTTCGGGTCGGCCCACCACCCCTACGGCGACAGGGCGGTGGCGGCGTCGCTCGCCCGCCACACGGCCAACGTCGTCTCGTCCGTGAACTTCGACATCCGCGCCTTCGACACCCTCGGTGAGGAGTCCATCCTCTTCGGCACCGTCCTCGGGGCCACACTGCTGCTGCGCCGAGCCCGCGACGAACGCCACCGGCGCGCCGGCTCCGAGTACGTCATGCCCAGCACCCGTCTGTTCGGCACCCTGCTGCTGCCGGTCTCCCTGGTCGTGGGCGTCTACATCGTCGCGCACGGCCAACTCAGCCCCGGCGGCGGCTTCCAGGGCGGCGTCGTACTGGCCACCGCCCTGCACCTGGCCTACGTCGCCGCCGACTACCGCGCTCTGAAGCGGCTGCGGCCGCTGGCCGTCCTGGACGTGACGGACTCGCTGGCCGCCGCGTCCTTCAGCCTCGTCGGCCTGGCCGGCCTGGTCGCGGGCGGCGCGTTCCTGAAGAACGTGCTGCCGCTGGGCACGTTCAACCGGATCACCTCCGGCGGCACCGTCCCGGTGCTCAACGCCGCGGTCGGCGTCGAGGTCGCCTCCGGGCTGATCGCCCTGCTCGCCCACTTCCTCGACCAGGCCGTCGAACTCACCGACCCCGATCAGGACACCGGCGGCGCGCACGCCGGGAACACCGACGACAAGGGAGACCGCTAGTGGGGATCTGGCCCTACCTCGCCGCCGGATGGGTTCTGCTCATCGCCCTGTACGGGCTGGTCACCAGCCGCGACCTCATCCACGCCATCGGCTGCCTGGCCGTCGCCCAGTCCTCCACCTATCTGCTGCTCCTGGCCGTCGGCTACCGCCGCGGCGCGACCGCCCCCGTCTACTCCGACATCGCTCCCGGCTCGCGCCCCGTCGTCGACCCGGTCGTCCAGGCGCTGGCGCTGACGGACGTCGTCGTCGGCGCGACCGTCACCGCGCTGCTGCTCGCGCTGACCATCCAGTTGCGCAAGCGCCACCACTCCGTCGACCCGCAGGCCCTCACCGGCCTCAAAGGGTGACCATGACCGCAGCCGACCTCCTGCCCCTGGCCGTGGCCGTCCCCCTGCTCGGCTCCACCCTCCTCGCCGTCGCCGGCCGCGCCCTGCCCCGCCTCGGCTGCGACGTCCTGGCGACCGCGGCCGCGGCCGCCGAGGTGGTCTGCCTCGCCCTGCTGTGGGAGCGCGGCGGCGGGCTCGCCACCTCGGACCTGGGCGGCTGGTCGGCCCGGCTCGGCATCGTCCTCGCCGCCGACCGGATCGGCGTCGGGCTGGCCCTGCTGGTCGCCGTGCTCGTACTGGCCGTCCTCGTCTACTCGTGGCGGTACTTCGACGAGCCGAAGGGCCATCACGCGGGGATCTTCCCCGCCCTGATCCTGCTGTTCGAGGCCGGCATGGCCGGCTTCGCGCTCACCGGCGACCTGTTCAACGCCTTCGTCTTCTTCGAGCTCATGGGAGCGGCCGCGTACGCGCTGACCGGCTACCACATCGAGGATCCCCGCCCCCTCCAGGGCGCCCTCACCTTCGGCATCGTCACGTCGTTCGCCGCCTACTGCTCCCTGCTCGGCATCGGCCTCCTCTACGCCCGCACCGGCGAGCTGAACCTCGCCCGCCTCGGCGAGCGGCTGGCCGGCCACCCCACCGACACGCTGACCGTCGTCGCCTTCGTCCTCGTCGCCACCGCCCTGCTGGTGAAGGCCGCGGCGGTGCCGTTCCACTTCTGGCTGCCGGACGCCCACGCGGTCGCCCCCACCCCGGTGTGCATGCTGATGTCCGGCGTCATGGTCGAACTCGGTGTCTACGGCATCGCCCGCGTGTACTGGACCGTCTTCGCCGGCCCCGGCGGCCTCCCACCAGGCGTTCCGGTCGGTCTTCGTGGCCCTGGGCGTGCTCACCGCGCTGGTCGGCGCCGTGATGTGCTGGCAGCAGCGGCACCTCAAGCGCCTTCTGGCATTCTCCACCGTCAGCCACGTCGGTCTGTTCACCATCGGCGTTGCCCTGCTCACCCCGGACGGGGTGGCCGGAACCGCGCTGTACGTCGCCGCCCACGGCTGCGTCAAGGCGGCGCTGTTCGGGCTGACGGGGGTCCTGCTGGACCGCTACGGCTCGGTCGACGAGCACGGTCTGCACGGCAAGGCCCGTGCCCTGCGCCCGGCGGGTGTGCTGTTCGCGGCCGGGGCCCTCGCCGTGGCCGGGCTGCCGCCGTTCGGCACCGGCCTGGGCAAAGCGCTCACCGAGGACGCCGCAGGACACTGGCAGCCGTGGCTGCCCGCCGTGTTCGTCGCCGCCTCCGCGGTCACCGGCGCCGCCGTGCTCCGCGCGGGCCTGCGGGTCTTCTGGGGCACGGGGTCCGTACCGCGCAGCCGGCCCGGTGAACAGGAGACCACCGGCGAGGGCGAGGAACCCGAGATCCGGGCCCCGCGGCGCACCCTGCCGCCGGCCATGACCCTCGTCCCCGCCGCCCTCCTCGCGCTCGCCGCGACGCTGGGCTGCGTACCCATGATCGGCTCCGCCCTCGCGCCCGGAGCCGCCGTCTTCACTGACCGCGCCCGCTATGCCGCCGCCGTCCTCACCCACCAGGGCGCGGCGCCCGTCGGCCGCGCACCGGCCGCCGCCTGGACCGCCACCGGCGTGGCACTCGGGCTGCTGTCCACGGGCATCGCCGTCGCGCTCGCCGTCGCCGCCGTCCACCAGCGCGCGCCGCGGCTGTCCGAGCGGCACCCCGCCGCCCGGGCCGTCCGGGCGCTGCGCCGCCTGCATTCGGGACGCCTCGGCGACTATCTGGCCTGGCTCGCCCTCGGCATCGCGGTGCTGTGCGCCGCGCTCGCCGCCCAGTCCTGAACGCGTGTCGGACGCGGCGGCGTCATGGTGCCCTGAAGTCCACTTCGCCGGCCGTGACGATCCTGGCGCCCATGTTGCGCTCCATCATCTCCAGGGCGGCCGCCTCGAGATGGGGATGGATGGACGCGACGGCGTCCCTCGGCACCGTGACCGACAGATGGCGGATGTGCGCGTCCAGGGCGGAGTAGAGGACGCACTGCTCGGTGACCTGACCGCACAACACCACGTTCCCGACCTCCAGTTGCCACAGCAGATAGGACATGGGCGTCTCGTGGAAGACGGAGTGGCGGGCCTTGACCACGAACAGCGAGTCGTCGTCGGGCCGTATCGGCTCGACCAGTTCGGCGTGCGCCCGGGCCAGCGCGGTCTCCACCAGCTCTCCGTGGTGGGAGCGCCACAGCCCGAAGTTGTCATTGGCGTAGATCACCGGCACGTCCGCGGCGCGGGCCCGCCCGATCAGGTGCGCCACGACGGGAACCACCCGGCGGGCGGAGGGGACGAGCAGCTCGGCGTCCTCGTGGTCGTACGTGTTGATCATGTCGATCACGATGAGCGCGCATCCGCCCTGCCGCCTCCCCTGGTCTCCGGGCCCGGGCACCGCGTCCGCCACCTCGTGTCCGCCGGTCAGTCACGCAGCCGCGGAAGGACCTTGGTGCGGTAGAAGTCGAAGAAGCCCTGCTGGTCCTTGCCGATCTGGCTGACGTGCACCGCGTCGAATCCGGCATCGACGTACGCGTTCAGCGCCTCGATGTGGACGTCCGGATCGTCGCCGCACGGTACGGCGGCCGCCACCTGGTCCTCGGTGACCAGCTGGGACGCCTGCTCGAAGTGGCGCGGGGTGGGCAGGATCTGCGCGAGCTCCCCAGGGAGCTGTTCGGTGGCCCAGAGACGGTGCGCGGTGCGGACCGCCTCCCGCTGGTCCGTGCCCCAGCACACCTTGAGCCCGCCGTACACCGGGTGGCTGCCGCCGCCACCGCGCCGGAAGCGCTCGACGAGGGCGGCGTCGGGCACCATCGTGATCAGCCCGTCCCCGATCCGCGCGGCGGCCTCGGCCGCCTGCGGGCCGAAGGCGGAGACGTCGATGGGCACCGGCTGCTCGGGCAGGGTGTACAGGCGGGCGTTCTCCACGGTGTAGTGCCTGCCGCGATGGCTGGTCTGCTCGCCGGTGAACAGTTTCCGGATGATCTGGAGCGCCTCCTCCAGCATTTCCAGACGTACCGACGCCTCGGGCCACGGGCCGCCCAGGATGTGCTCGTTGAGCGCCTCGCCGGTGCCGACCCCCAGCCGGAACCGGCCGCCGAGCTGTACGGCGCTGGTGGCGGCCGCCTGCGCGATCACGACGGGATGGGTGCGCACCAGCGGGCAGGTCACCGCCGTCTCTACCGGCAGGGAGACGGCCTGCGAGAGGGCGCCCACCACCGACCACACGAACGGGCTCTGTCCCTGGCGGTCGTTCCACGGGTGGTAGTGGTCCGAAATCCACAAGGAAGTGAAACCGGCCTGCTCGGCCATCCTGGCCTGCTCGACGAGCTCTGCGGGGTTGTGCTCCTCGGACGACAGAAAGTACCCGAAGTCAGCCATCACTGCTCCTGACAGATCGTGCCTGCGGCTCTGCGACAGCTTTCCCGAGTACCCGTAACGGGGCGGGCCGCACGTCGTGGCCGCAGGGACAATCAGCGCAGTCGAGCCGTCGGCTCGGTTCCTCTCCGGGTCAGGACCGCCGGCCGCCGAACCGCCAGGTGTGGACCTCGACGTCTCCGTACCGGGCCGGGGCCAGGACGGCTCGTGCCGCGTCCGGGCCCGGCGCCCGGACCAGGGCCGCCGTGCCCAGCCAGGCGGCTCCGTCGTCGGACAGCAGCGGTCCGTACGCGATCAGCTCGTCCCGGTCCGGTGGTGCGGTCGGGGCGTCGGCGGCCTGATCCGTGCCGAGGCCGAGCACGAGGTAGCGGTTGCCGCCGTCCCGCCCGCCGGGGAAGTCCCACATCGTGCGGCCGAGCGCGTTGCGCCACCGGAGCAGCAGTACGTCCCGGTAGACGCCGGCCTGGTGGTTGGGCTCGTCGAAGGCGAACGCGCGGGCGGCGGCGGGATCCGGAAGGTCGAGGATGTGCACGCTGCCGGTGGGTGTCTCACCGTCGTCGGCGAACGTCGGGCCGCGGGCGATCATCTCCTTCGCGTACCGGTCCATGTAGCACCAGTGCTCTTCCAGTTTCTCGTGGCGCAACGCCAGGGAGCCGGGCCGGTCACGGTGGTAGCAGAAGAAGTCCATGACCACGGACCCTTCCGCAAGGCGGGGCGGCATCTCAACCGGCTTTGGCGGGCCACCGGGCCCGCCCAAGCCCGCCGCCGGTCATCCGAGGTGCTCGGCCGTGCTCATCAGCAGGTGGCCCCGGCGGAACCGCTCCCCTTCGCGGGGCTCGCGCAGCATCCGGCCGACCTCGGCGAATCCGGCGTCGCCGGCCAGGTCCGCGAGGTCGTCGATCGGCCACCGGTAGGCCGTGGTCACCTTGTGGTCGAACGGCGTGACCGGCCCGCCCTCCGACTCGAAGAAGCCGAGCAGGAGGTGGCCGCCGGGCGTGAGCACCCGCCGGAACTCGGCGAAGTACGAGGGGATGTCCCGCGGCGGGGTGTGGATGACCGAATACCAGGCCACGATGCCTCGCAGCGTGCCGTCGGCCAGGTCGAGGGCGTCCATGGAACCGACCTCGAACCGCAGGTCCGGGTAGGCCTCGCGGGCGAGGTCGATCATCACCGGCGACAGGTCGACGCCGAAGACCTCCAGCCCCAGGTTCCGCAGGTGCGCGGTCACCCGTCCAGGGCCGCATCCCAGCTCGGCGACGGGCCCGGGTCCGGTGGTCCGGGCGAGTTCGGCGAACGCGGCGAGCACCGCGCGGTCCAGCGGAAGGGCGTCGAGCTCGTCACGGGCGAGGTCGGCATAACGGACGGCGATGGCGTCATAGGCCTCGGCCGTCGTGCCGAGGTGCGAGGGGGATTGAGTCACAAGCGAGAACCCTAGAGCCCTCTACTTGCACGATCACGCAAGTATGCGGCTATGCTGCTGGACGGCAGCAGGAGGCGCGTCGTCGTCCCGTCCCCCGCGCTCCAGCGCGCCGCAGAGCGCACTGCCGCGCGCCTGCATCACCTTCCCCTCATCGGTGCGCGCTCTGCACCGGCAGCGACCCACGGGGATTTCGGGCGGGACCGGCCCTGCCGTCGGCATGCTCTCAAGCGCCGCCCGCCCACGGATCAGGGGCCGGAACAACGAGCAGCCCTCGGCGCGACGATGGAACACGGAAAGAGGCAAGGACAGTTGGTGATGAAGACCCTGCCGCACCCGCGCAACGGCGCCGGCACCGCCGTCCTCGGCGTGCTCACACTCACCGCGCTGGAGATGACCGTCCTGGCCACCGCCCCGGCGGCGTACCGTCCGGTCGTCAGCGGTGCCCTGCTGGGAGCAGCCGTCACGGCGTTCGTCCTGCTCGCCGCGGTGCTGCGCGCGGATCGCAAGGCCACTCGGCGAGCGCGGCGCCGCGTTCTGGAGGTGATGGACGAGTCGTCGTTCACCTCCCGCACCTTGGAGGGCTTCCCCATGGAAGCGGTCCGCCCCCGTCTCTTGGGGCCGAGTGCGCCTTCCCTCAACCACCTTTACACCGCGTGGGCGTTCGCCGCCCGCGGCTATGACGCCACCTGGCTCGTACGCCACCTCGGCCTGCCCGCAGACCTGGCCCGGTTGCTGACCGAAGCTGCTGCCGTCCGCCTGCGGGACTGACCACGGCCACCCACCGGTGTCAACCGGCAAAATCGATGCCGGAACCCGCTGCCTGTCAGGGACGAAGGTGTCACGTGCCGCCCTGGACCAGCAGGGCGATCCGGTCGGAGTCGAAGACCACCCAGCGTGAAGAGGCGCACCCCGACAGCCTCAGCCGGCACAGGGTGTCCCCCTCAGGGCTGATCCACCATCCGGTGACGGCGCCCGGCCAGGTCCAGCCGGTCCCATCACACACCTCGACCGGCCGGTAGGTGACCCGGACCTGCTCTTCCGACGGCAGTGGACATCCTCTGGCCAGTTCTTCCAGCAGACCCTCGGCCGTGGTCGTGTCCGGCACGGCTCTGCCCCTCCCAGCTCTCTCATCCTTGTTGCCCTGTCGGGCAATTGATTGCCTGCCCCCGAGGGCACCTCGGCGCACGGAGCGAGTGGTCCAGCCACCACCCGGCGTAATCACCCCCAGTCGCCGCCGAAGTCGCCCCCGCCGTCCGACCCGACACCCCCGTCGAATCCGCCCGCGAAGTCGGAGGCTCGGAAGTCCGCACCGGAGAACTCGCCGCCGTCCGGCAGATCGGGGCCGGACGAGACGCCATCGCCGGAGCCTGCGAAGGCGGACGGCGCGCTGAGCAGGCTGCCCAGCAGCGTGCCGGCGAGCAGGCCGCCGACCACCGCGCCCGCGCCGCCGAAGTAGCCGCCCGCCCACGGCGCGTACGCCGGGCCGGCGTTCCAGTACGGCTGGGCGCCCTGGCCGGTGTCGACCATCCGCGTCATCGGCTGCCCACCCTGAATGACCCGTGCGGCGTCCTCCGCGCAGGCGGGGACCATCCGCGGCACGCCGCCGGGCGGGCTCCAGTTCACATCTTCGACCGAGGGGCCGTGACGGGGGTCGAAGAAGCAGGGCACACGGCGCTCGGGCAGCGGCGTTCCATTGCGGCGGGCGGCCAGGGTGGCCAGGGCGAAGCGCCCGTCGGCCAGCGTAGCGGTCACCGGCTGCACGTCCTGAGGCTTGGCCGCAGCGGCCATCTGCTGTTTGGCCAGTTCATAGGCGTCGAGGGCGTGGGAGTAGTCGTTGCGCATCTCGTCGGTGGCCCCTGACTCGGACGGGGAGAAGGCCAGTCGGTCCAGTTCCTCGCCGAAGGCGGTGATGTCCTCGTCCACCACCACCCGCAGCGCCTCCAACTCCCTTTGCTCGGCCTCCCGCCGCTTCTTCGCCCGCCGGTACAGCGCATATCCGCCCCCGGCCGCCCCGGCCGCGAGCAGGCCGCCGACCATCAGCCCGCCGCCGGAGCCGCCCTCACCACTGTCCTGCCAGGACGCAGGGGCGTGCCCCTTCGTCTGCTTGACGGCCTGGTCGACGAACGCGTTCAACTGCGCCTCCGCGTCCGAGGCGTAGGAGCGCTGCACCGCTCCGCGCAGGTTGTCGACGGCGCTCTGCGACATCACCTGATGGTCCGCCTTGGCGTTGAACAACTCGCCCAGGCGCACGGCGTACACCCCGCTGATGCCGGTGAGTGAGCGCAGGTCCGCCATCAGGGACGCCTGCGGGTAGTCGGAGGACCGGGGCAGTACCGCCACGAAGACCGGTTTGTCCGCGGCCTCGATCTTCGCCGCGAGCTTGTCGGCCACGGACTTCGGCAACTGCCCCGCGGCTCGCGGGTCGACGTACACCGGACCCTTCTTGAAGGCTTCCGCCACGACCCCCGTGCCGGCGTCCGCGGCCGCCGGCGCGGCGAAAGCCGGCGGGGCGAGTCCCACAAGAGCTGTCACGCCCACGACGGCGAGGGCCCGGGCGAAGCGAGACCGTGGCGAAACAGGCATGACTGAGACCTCCTTGCGAGGGAGTGACCGCCCCGCCTCCGGAACAACGTCGACCCTCACGCTCTTTCACTTGCGCAATAAGGAAAGTATGCCAGACGGTGCTGCACCCAGGCCGAGTTCGACGGGAGTGTCAGCGACTCAGTTGACGCACAGCACCCCGCCGCCTTCGCAGCGGGGCCCGAGTCGGCGGGCGACGACGAGTTCGACTCCGTGGCGGCAGGTGACGACGCCTGCCGGCTGGGCAGCGCGTAGTTCTCGCCCAGGGTGACCACGACATGGCCGGCGGGCACGGCCGAACTGGCAGCCGGGGCAGCGGCGTTGAACCGACCGGCGATCCGCTGCGCCGCCTGCTGAGCACTGGGGCCGTAGACGACGGTGGTGGCGGGCTGCGCGGCCGCGTTGCCGGTTGCACCGGCCGTGTAGCCGAGCTCGACCAGGTAGGACAGCGCGGCGGAGGCCTCGCCCGGGGCGCCGCTTCCGTTGCGTATGTCGACGATGGCGGGCGCAGCCGGGGCCGTACCCGCCGCGGTAGCAGCCGACGACGGGGCCCCTCTTCCACCCGCGAGACGAAGAAGCGCGGCCAAGAGTTGCAGAGTCGCACAAGTGAGCGAATGTCAAGTACACGGCACCGACAAACTGTGCGCGTCCGCTCTTCGATCTACCCTGGGACGCATCTGGTGGGCTGCCCCGTCGGACAGCCGCCCGGGAGGCGAGGAGAGCGATGCGCGCGGACGTGCAGCAGGTCGCCGACGGCACCTATCTGGTGCACGGCGGCAACACGAACTGGGTGATCCTGACCGAGGGCGACGCCGTCACACTGATCGACACCGGCTACCCCGGCGACCGGCAGCAGCTGCTCGACTCGCTGACGGCGGTGGGGAGTTCGCCCCAGGCGGTGGCGGCCGTACTGATCACCCACGCGCACAACGACCACCTGGGCAACGCCGAGTACCTGCGCCGCGCCTACGGCACCCCGGTGCATCTGCACGAGACCGAACTGCCGCACGCACGGCGGGAGTTCCTGCACCAGGTGACCGTCGGGCAGGTGCTGCGCAACGGCTGGCGGCCCGGTGTGCTGCCCTGGGCGGTGCACGCGCTGCGCCTCGGCGGCACCGCGCACGTCCCGGTCGCCGCGCCCGAGCCGTTCCCTGCCGCCGGCCCGCTGGACCTGCCGGGGCGCCCCGTGCCCGTGCACACGCCGGGCCACACCCGGGGCCACACCGTGTTCCACCTCCCCGACACCGGCGTGCTGGTCTCCGGCGACGCCCTGGTGAGCGGCCACCCCACCTCACGCCTGACCGGCCCGCAGCTGCTGCCCGACATGTTCCACCACCAACGCGCCCAGGCTCTGGCCTCGTTGGGCAGGCTCGAACGCCTCGATGGAGACCTGCTGCTGCCCGGCCACGGCCCCGTGCTCCGCGGTCCGGTGCGGCAGGCGGCGCTGCAAGCGCGGGAACGCGCCCTTTAGGGTTCGTGCCATGGGTCTGCAGATCAGCGCCACCAACCCGGAGCACCCCGCGCTCCTGCTCGAACTGCCGTGGCGGACACCACTGGAGGAGTGGCCCGAGGAGTACCTGGTGCCGCTGCCGCGCGGCATCTCCCGGCACGTGGTGCGCTACGCCCGCGCCGGCGACGAGGTGGTCGCCGTCAAGGAACTCGCCGAACGCCCGGCGCTGCGCGAGTACGAGCTGCTGCGCGACCTGGACCGGCTCGGCATCCCCGCGGTGGACGCGCTGGCCGTGGTCACCGGCCGCACCGACCACGCGGGCGAGCCGCTGGAGCCGGTGCTGATCACCCGGCACCTGGGCGGGTCGATGCCGTACCGCTCGATGTTCGAGACCACCCTGCGCCCGGCCACCATGCACCGCCTGATGGACGCCCTGGCCGTCCTGCTGGTGCGGCTGCACCTGGCCGGGTTCGCCTGGGGCGACTGCTCGCTGTCCAACACGCTGTTCCGGCGCGACGCCGGCGCGTACGCCGCCTACCTGGTGGACGCCGAGACCGGCGAGCTGCACCGGCGGCTGAGCCCCGGACAGCGGGAGTACGACCTCGACCTGGCCCGCGTCAACATCAGCGGCGAGCTGCTGGACCTGGAGGCCTCCGGGGCGCTGCACCCCTCGGTGGACCCGGTCGAGTTCGGCACCGAGATCTGCGCCCGCTACCGCGGCCTGTGGCAGGAGCTGACCCGCACCTCGGTCTACCCGGCGGGCAAGTACCACTACATCGAGCGCCGGATCAGACGGCTCAACGACCTCGGCTTCGACGTGGCCGAGATGCAGATCGAGAGCTCCACCACCGGCGACACGGTCACCTTCGTGCCCAAGGTCGTCGACGCAGGCCACCACCAGCGGCAGTTGCTGCGCCTGACCGGCCTGGACACCGAGGAGAACCAGGCGCGACGGTTGCTGACCGACCTGGAGAGCTGGATGGCCACCCAGGACGACTACGCGCCGGGCGGCACCCAACCGGGGCCGGGCGGCGGGCATTCGCTCGCCGCCCGTCCGGAGGTGCTGGCGCACCGCTGGGTGCGGGAGGTGTTCCGTCCCACCGTGCGGGCGGTGCCGGGCGAGCTGCGCGGCACCATGGACCCGGCCGAGCTGTACCACGAGCTGCTGGAGCACCGCTGGTACCTGTCCGAGCGGGCGCAGCACGACATCGGCCTCGACACCGCGGTGCAGGACTACGTCAGGAACGTCCTGCCCCGGGCACGCCGGACGCCGGACACGACGCCCGGGTGACTCACGGGTGCGGGACGACGGCCACCGGGCAGCCGGCATGGTGCAGCATCCCGCTCGCGACGGAGCCGATCCGCGCGCCCACCGCGGTGCGGCGCGCCCGGCGCCCCACGACCAGCAGCTGGGCGTGCTCGGCCGCGGCCAGCAGCACCTGGCCCGCGCTGCCCATCTCCACGTGCTCGACGACGGGGACGTCCGGGAAGCGCTCCCGCCACGGCTGGAGCGCCGCGGCCAGCGCCTTCCGCTCGTACGGTTCCAGGCCGCCGGCCTCGTCGAGCAGCTTGAGCGAGCCGGGGCTGTAGGCGAACACCGGCGGCAGCGTCCAGGCGCGTACCGCCCGCACCCCGGCGCCGCGCGCGGCGGCGGTCTCGAACGCGAACGCCAGGGCCGCGGCGCTGTCCTCAGGGGCGCCCTGCTGGCCCACGACGACCTCCCGGCCCGCGGCCTCGGCGGCCGGCCGGTCCCCTGTGCGCACCAGGACGACGGGCCGTTCGGTCCCGGCGATCACCTGCTGGCCGACGGAACCGACCAGGAACCCGACGAGGGCGCCCCGTCCGCGCGAGCCGAGCACCAGCGCCTCCGACTCCGCCGCGGCGCCGAGCAGGGCCGGCACGGCGTCGTCCTCCACGGCGTCGGCGGTCACGGTCAGGCCCGGGTGGCGCTCGGTGACGGTCCGGGCGGCCCCGGCGACCGACTCGCGCACCCACTGGCGCTGGGTGTCCCGGTCGCCCGCGTCGAAGGCGTCGTGCACCTCGTGGTGCCAGGCCCGCACCAGGCGCAGCGGCAGCCCGCGGCGCTCGGCCTCCCGGGCGGCCCACGCCAGTGCGGCGAGGCTCTCCTCCGATCCGTCCACCCCTGCCGTGATCGGGCGCGTCATGCCGTGTGCCTCCCTGTGTGGTGAGCCGTTCTCGGTGCCAGTCTCCCCTACCGGCCGATCACCGGAGCGGGCGGCCGGGCGATCGCCTGCCGAGTACCCGGGCGAAGCGGGACGGCCGCACATACGATGGGCAGGAGCCGGCGTGGTGACGACGGGGGCGCGCAGCGGGCAGCCGATCCGAGCACACGGGGTGACAGCCGGATGACACAGGCCGTGGAGCAGGCCCGGACCGTCATCATGACCGTGGACGACGATCCGGGGGTCTCCCGCGCCGTCGCCCGGGACCTCAGGCGGCGCTACGGCGGGTCGTACCGGATCGTGCGCGCCGAGTCCGGCGAGTCCGCACTGGACGCGCTGCGCGAGCTGAAGCTGCGCGGCGACCCCGTCGCGGTCATCCTGGCCGACTTCCGCATGCCGCGGATGAACGGCATCGAGTTCCTCGAGCGCGCCCTGGACATCCACCCGGGCGCCCGGCGGGTTCTGCTGACCGCGTACGCGGACACCGACGCGGCGATCGACGCGATCAACGTCGTCGACCTCGACCACTACCTGCTCAAGCCCTGGGACCCGCCCGAGGAGAAGCTGTACCCGGTCCTGGACGACCTGCTCCAGGTCTGGCGGGCCGGCGACTACCGACCGGTGCCGAGCACGAAGGTGGTCGGGCACCGCTGGTCGGCTCGGTCCTCCCAGGTGCGGGAGTTCCTGGCCCGCAATCAGGTGCCGTATCGCTGGTACTCCTCGGACGAACCGGAGGGCAGGCGGCTGCTGGCCGCGGCCGGGCAGGACGGTCAGCGGCTGCCGCTGGTGGTCACCCCGGACGGCACCCCGCTGCTCGAACCGGAGCCGGCCGAGCTCGCGGCCCACGTGGGGCTCGCGACGACACCGGCGGCCGACTTCTACGACCTGGTGGTGGTCGGCGGCGGCCCGGCCGGGCTCGGCGCGGCCGTCTACGGGGCCTCCGAGGGGCTGCGGACGGTGCTCGTGGAGCGCTCGGCGACCGGCGGGCAGGCGGGGCAGAGCTCCCGGATCGAGAACTACCTCGGGTTCCCGAACGGCGTCTCCGGCGCCCAGCTCACCGACCGGGCCCGCCGGCAGGCGACGAGGTTCGGCGCGGAGATCCTGACCGCGCGCGAGGTGACCGGCCTGGAGATCTGCGGGGCGGCGCGGATCGTGCGGTTCTCCGACGGTTCGGCGGTCGCCGCGCACAGCGTGATCCTGGCGACGGGCGTGTCCTACCGGCAGCTTCCGGCGCCCGGCGTGGAGGAGCTGACCGGCTGCGGGGTGTTCTACGGCTCGGCGCTGACCGAGGCGCCCTCCTGCCAGGGGCAGGACATCTACATCGTCGGCGGCGCCAACTCCGCGGGGCAGGCCGCGATGTACCTGTCCCGGGGCGCGAAGTCGGTGACCCTGCTGGTGCGCGGGGCGTCGCTGGCGGCGTCGATGTCGTACTACCTGATCCAGCAGATCGAAGAGGCCCCCAACATCACGGTGCGCACGGGCACCGTCGTGGACGCCGCGCACGGCTCGGGCCACCTGGAGAAGCTGGCCCTGCGCGACACGGCCACCGGGGAGACCGAACTCGTCGACACGCAGTGGATGTTCGTGTTCATCGGCGCGGCGCCGCGGACCGACTGGCTGGGCGGCACGGTGCTGCGCGACGGGCGCGGGTTCATCCTGTCCGGGCCCGACCTCACCGCCGATGGCCGGCCGCCCCCGGGGTGGGAGCTGGACCGGCCGCCGTACCACCTGGAGACCAACGTGCCCGGCGTGTTCGTCGCCGGTGACGCGCGGGCGGAGTCCGCCAAGCGGGTCGCGTCCGCCGTCGGAGAGGGAGCCATGGCCGTGTTGCTCGTCCACCGTTACCTGGAGCAGTCGTGAGCGGCCGGCGGATGCCGTGCAGCCCCGGTGAGATCGGCTCGCTGTTCCTGTTCGAGAAGCTCCGGCCCGAGCAGATGGGCCGGCTGTGCGCCGAGGGGCGGGTGGAGATGTTCGACGCCGGCCCGGTGTACACCGAGGGCGAGCCGGCCACCTGCTTCTACGTGATGATCGAGGGCACGGTGGTGCTCTCCCGCCGGGTCGGCGGAGACGACGTGGAGGTCATCCGGACCTCGCAGCGCGGGGTGTACTCGGGCGCCATGCAGGCCTACCTCGGGGACCGGCTGCGGCAGGTCTACATCAACTCGATGCGGGTCACGGAGCCGACGCGGTTCTTCGTGCTGCCCGCCGACGTGTTCGCGGACATCATGCGGGAATGGTTC
The DNA here is from genome assembly GCF_040643155.1 of Streptomyces sp. NPDC047453. Taxonomy (NCBI): domain Bacteria; kingdom Bacillati; phylum Actinomycetota; class Actinomycetes; order Kitasatosporales; family Streptomycetaceae; genus Streptomyces; species Streptomyces sp. NPDC047453. Next base: position 58,975 of record NZ_JBEYTS010000003.1, read on the forward strand.
CCGATGGCGGTGCACCTGCTCGAGGGGCTGTTCTTCGGGTCCAAGAGCATCCAGGCGGCCGTCGGGCAGCGTGAGCGGCTGCTGGCACTCGGCTCGCTGTCCGCCGGACTGACCCATGAGCTCAACAACCCCGCGGCGGCGGCCGTCCGGGCCACCGCGACGCTGCGGGAGCGGGTGGCCAAGATGCGGCGCAAGCTCGCCTTGATCGCCGAAGGTCCGTTCTCCCGGGACCAGTTGACCAGCCTCATGGAGATCCAGGAGCGTACGGCCGAGCGGGTCGCCAAGGCCCCGGACCTCAGCCCGCTCCAGGCGGCCGACCGCGAGGACGCCCTCACCGACTGGCTGGAGGACCACGGTATCGAGCTGGGCACGCAGTTGGCGCCCACCTTCGTGCAGGCGGGGCTGGACGTCGACTGGCTGGAGCAGGTCGCGGCGGCCGTCGACGAGGAGATCCTGCCGGGTGCCGTGGGGTGGCTCAACTACACAGTGGAGACGGAGCTGCTGATGGACGAGATCGCGGACTCCACCACCCGGATCTCCCGTCTCGTGGACGCCGCCAAGCAGTACTCCCAGCTGGACCGTGCCCCCTACCAGGTCGCCGATGTGCACGAACTCCTCGACAGCACCCTGCTGATGCTGTCGGGCAAGATCGGTCCGCGTATCGAGGTCGTCAAGGAGTACGACCGTACGCTGCCGCGGGTCCCCGCCTACCCGGCCGAACTCAACCAGGTGTGGACCAATCTGATCGACAACGCGGTGTCCGCCATGGACGGCGCGGGCGGCGAGGGCACGCTGACCGTGCGGACCGCGCTCCACGACGACCGGCTGCTGGTCGAGTTCCGGGACACCGGGCCGGGGGTGCCGCCGGAGATCCGGGACCGCATCTTCGACCCGTTCTTCACCACCAAGCCGGTCGGCCAGGGCACCGGCCTCGGGCTGGACATCTCCTGGCGGATCGTCGTCAACAAGCACCACGGCGCCCTCCGTGTGGACTCGGTGCCCGGCGACACCCGGTTCCAGGTGCTGCTGCCGCTGAGCGCCGGGGAAGACGACGAAATGGCGGCCGGATCGCCGCTCACCGCCGAGGACCACCCGACATCCGAGGAGCCGACATGACCCGTGACACCGGAATCGACCCCAGCGTGCCGCCCAGCGGCACCGGCTGCGCCGAGTGCGACACAGCCGGCGGCTGGTGGTTCCATCTGCGGCGCTGCGCCCGCTGCGGCCACATCGGCTGCTGCGACGACTCCCCCGGCAAGCACGCCACCGCCCACCACCGGGCCACCGGTCACCCGGTGATCCGCAGCTACGAGCCCGGCGAGGGCTGGTTCTGGAACTACGACACGAACGAGTTCTACGAGTCCGGACCCGAACTCGCGCCGCCCGAGAGCCACCCGGCGAACCAGCCCGCCCCGGGCCCGGAGGGACGCGTCCCGGCGAACTGGGCGGACACCCTGCGCTGAGCCGCGCCCCCTGCCGTACGTGCGGATGCCCCGCCGGGGCGGGGCATCCGGGTCACCGTGTCCGGACGGTCTGTCAGCGGCCGGCGGCCGGGGTGTTGGCGGCGGTGACGTTGACCGCGGCCCAGGCCCGGTCCACTGCCTTGTACTCGGTGCCGGTCGCGCCGTAGAGGTCCTTGGCCGCCTTCAGCGTCGCGACGCGCGCGTCGTGGAAGTCGGTCGTGGAGACCATGTAGCGGGTGAGCGCCCGGTAGAACACGGCCGTGGCCTTGGTGCGGCCGATGCCCTTGACCGGCAGTCCGTCGTAGGTGGGCGAGTTGTAGGTGACGGCGCCGATCTGCTTGCTGCCGCTGCCCTCGGCGAGCAGGTAGTACGCGTGCGAGGAGACGCCGGAACCGGCGTGCACCTCAGTGAAGTACACCTCGGGCGACCAGTAGTCGATCGCACCCTCGAGCCTGTCCAGGGACGGCCGGTCGAGCCGGCGCAGGAACTTCTGCGCCAGGCCCAGCTTCTCGCCGATCAGGTAGTTCGGCGGGTTCTTCGGGTTGTTGGCGTGGAACTCGACGCCGGAGCCGAAGATGTCGGCCAGTGACTCGTTCAGCGACCCGGGCTCGCCGTACTGGTTGCCGGCGTAGTCCACGAAGGTGGGTTCCAGTCCGGCGGTGGCGTCGACGACCCCGTGGGTGAGTTCGTGGCCGGTGACGTCGAGGGCGACGAGCGGCTTCTTGAACATCAGGCCGTCGCCGTCGCCGTACAGCATGCAGGTGCACGCCGGGTCCCAGAACGCGTTGCCGACCTTGTTGCCGAAGTGGACCATGGCCTGGGCACCCTTGCTGTTGTTCTTGATGCCCTTGCGCCCGAAGGACTTCTTGTAGAAGTCCAGGGTCCTGGTGATGCCGTACTGCGCGTCCACGGCGGCGCTGGCGCGGCTGGAGACGGCGCCGTTGCCCCACTTGTTGGTGGTGCTGGTGAGCTTCGTACCCCGCGCGAAGTTCTCCAGCGGCTTGTTCTTGGCGTCCCGGGTCTCCGTGCCGTACCGGCTGGGGTCCTTCAGCAGGAAGCTCTTGCTCGCCGTCTGGGTGGTGGTCAGGGAGACCTCGCCCACGAACAGGGAGGAACCGGTGCCCGTCGCGGTCCGCGGGTAGCCGGTGGCCACGGCCGACGGCGTCGCGGCGAGGGCGGCGGCCGGCGGGACGCTGCCGGTGGCCGGGTCGAGCGTCTCGCCGCGCCTGCGCAGGGTCTCGACCAGCCTGGGCGAGAGGAACTCGTCCCGGTCGGGCGTGTCGCTGCGCACCGCGCCGGTGACGGCGTCGACGACGACGGTCCGGGAGCCGCCGCTCTCGGTGGTCGCGGGGGAGGTGACCCGCACCTCGTAGGCGAGGGCGGAGGCTCCGCCGCGGGCGTCCACGACGAGCCGCGCGGTGCCCGCCTCGCCGTGGGCGGCCGAGGCGGCCCTGGCCGCCGCCTGTCGCGGGGTCAGCGCGGCCCGGGTGGCGGTGGGCCGGACGGTGTGGCCGGCGGCCCGGGTGACGCCGGTGTACCTCAGCTGCCGGTCGAGGTGGACGACGAGGTCGCCGCCGAGGACCGGCAGTCCCCGGTGGGTGCGTATGAACCGGACGTGGCGCGCGCCCTCGGGGTCGAACAGCACGTCCTGCGCCCGCAGTTCGTCCCCCCGGGTGACGCCGGTCGCCGACGCGTGGGCGAAGGCCGCGGCGTCGGCGGCGGCCACCACCGAGGCGGTGGAGGCGCCGGCGGACGACACGGTGTGGTCCCGCCCCCCGGCGGGGGCGGCCAGCGCCGGGCCGGCCAGGCCCGTGACGGCCGTCGCCACCGCGACGGCGAGCGCCACGGTGCGTATATGGGGTCTGTGCACTCTCGGGAGTTCCTTCGTTCGTGGCGGAGGCCCGGATCGCCGGCCGCCGGGGGATGGCACCCGTGCGCCATGGGAGCTGGTCGGGCCCCCGGGACGGAACTCTCACGGATGGATCATGTGCATGTAAAGCACGAATGATCCATTCCGTGCGGTACAGGACAATCCTTTGCCAATCCACCCCACTCAGTGATCGGCGAAGGACCAACTGTGTGTCGTCCGTGGAGATGTGACCGGATGGGAGAAGGTTGCGTTGCCCGAATGTGATCGATCTCGCACGGATCACCGCGCGGACGGAGACGGGAGAAGAGCGTATGGCCTCACGAACGGTGGGCAGCGGTGCGGTACTCGGATCGCTGGTGCTGGCCCTGCTGGCGGGACCGGCGCACGCGGCGGGCCACCGGCCCGGGACGGCGGCACCGGACGCGCTGCCCGCACCGGACACGGCGGCACTCGGCACCCTCCTGCGCACGGCGCTGAAGCAGGGCGCGCCGGGCGCCATGGCGCGGATCGACGACCACCGCTCGTCCTACGACGACCATCCCACGGTCTACAAGGCCATGGAGGGAGTCGCCGACCGCGGGACCGGGGACTGGATCAACACGGCCGACCGGTTCCGCATCGGCAGCGTCACCAAGAGCTTCTCCGCGGTCGTCCTGCTGCAACTGGCCGCCGAGGGCCGGGTGAGGCTCGACAACCCGGTCAACCGCTACCTGCCGGGACTGCTGCCCGACGACCGGATCACGGTGCGGGACGTGCTCAGCCACCGCAGCGGTCTGTACGACTACAGCAACGAGATGTTCGCCAGGAGCGTGTCCGGCTTCGAGGCCGTGCGCACCAAGGTGTTCACCTACCGCCAGTTGCTCGCCCTGTCCCTGAAACACCCGCGCGCCCAGGCGCCCGGCACCGTCTACTCCTACTCCAACACCAACTTCGTCGTCGTCGGCATGCTCATCGAGAAGCTGACCGGCCACTCGGTGCGCACCGCGTACGAGAACCGCATCATCAAGCCGCTGAACCTGAGCGACACCTTCTACGTCCACCCCGCCATGAAGATCCCCGGCCGGTACGCGCACGGCTATCTCACCCCCGACAAGGCCAAGTCGCCCCTGGTCGACGCCACCGAGCAGACGGTGTCCTGGGCGCAGAGCGCCGGCGCGCTCATCTCCAGCACCCGCGACCTCAACACGTTCTTCTCGGCGCTGCTGGGCGGACGGCTGCTGCCCCCCGCGCAACTGGACCAGATGGAGCGGTGGATCCCGGCGGGCACGGCCCAGGCGTACGGGCTCGGGCTGCGCCGCCGCGACCTGTCCTGCGGGGTGTCGGTGTACGGGCACACCGGCGCCGTGCAGGGCTACTACGCCTACGCGTTCACGAGCAAGGACGGCAGACGCAGCCTGGCCGCGCTCGCCAACACCTCCAACAACGGCGCGGTGCACCGGACGATGCTGCGCACACTGGAGTCGGCGTTCTGCGGCAAGCGGACGAAGGAGCGCGGCACCGCCCGACTGCCCGGTAAGACCCTGGAGTACGACCTCGCCCAGTGACCTTGGCGGAACGGGCGTCGCCGGGCCAGGATGCCCGCATGAAGGGTGACCTGTTTTCCAGTGAGTACGTGGTGGGCCCCGCGACCGCGCCGGGCATGTCCGTCGAGAACTCCAAGTGCGTCAAGTACACGGTGGACGGCGAGATGTTCGCCCGCCAGGGCTCGATGGTGGCCTACCGCGGCGATCTGCGGTTCGAGCGCAAGGGCCAGGGCGTCGGCGGCATGCTCAAGCGCGCGGTCACCGGGGAGGGGCTGCCGCTGATGGCGGTGCGCGGGCACGGCGAGGCCTGGTTCGCGCAGGAGGCCCAGAACTGCTTCGTCGTCGAGGTCGACCCGGGTGACGAGTTCACCGTCAACGGCCGCAACGTGCTGTGCTTCGACGCGACGCTGTCGTACCAGATCAAGACGGTCAAGGGCTCGGGCATAGCGGGCGGCGGGCTGTTCAACAGCGTGTTCACCGGGCAGGGGCTCCTGGGCCTGGTGTGCGAGGGCAGCCCGCTGGTCATACCGGTCACGCCGCAGCAGCCGGTGTACGTCGACACGAACGCGGTCGTCGGCTGGACCGCCCGCCTCCGGACGTCGCTGCACCGCTCGCAGTCGTTCGGCTCGATGCTGCGCGGCGGGTCGGGCGAGGCGGTGCAGCTGATGCTGGAGGGCGAGGGGGTCGTCGTCGTCCGGCCGAGCGAGGCGACGCCGCACCGGCCGCAGCAGCACTGAAGAAGCCGGCCCCCTCTCGCGGGCCGGGATCGGGCCGGACCTGTTGACCTGCGCGCCCCCGGCAGGTGAGGGTCGGGTCGGCGCGGATCACCACCCGCGCCGGAAAGGTGGACTGCCTTGATCGGCATCTCGGAGATCGAAATTGCGGCCGAGCGGATCGCCGGACACGTCGTGCGCACCCCGACCGTGCCGAGTCCCGGCCTGTCCGCGCTGTTCGGTGCCCCGGTGACCGCGAAGCTGGAGCTGCTGCAGCGCACGGGCTCCTTCAAGGCGCGCGGCGCGACGGCGCGACTGCTGTCGCTCGACGAGGCGGAGCGGGCCGCGGGCGTGGTCGCGGTCAGCGGCGGCAACCACGGGATCGCGCTCGCGGTGATGGCCGCCGCGCTGCATGTGAAGGCCACCGTCGTCATGCCGCGCTCGGCACCCGCCCGGTCCGTCGCGATCGCGGAGGAGGCCGGGGCGTCGGTGCGGCTGACCGACGGCATGGACGAGGCGTTCGCCACGGCCGCACGGCTGCGGGACGAGGGGCTCACCCTGGTCCATCCCTTCGACGACGAGGTGGTGGTCGCCGGCCAGGGCACCGTCGGCCTGGAGCTGGCCGCGGACGCCGGCGAGCTGACCGACGTGCTCGTCAGCATCGGTGGCGGCGGGCTGATCGCGGGCGTCGCCGCGGCGCTGCACGCACTGCGGCCCGGGGTGCGGATCTGGGGCGTGGAGACCGAGGGCGCCCAGGCCATGTCCGCAGCGCTGGCGTCCGGCGGCCCTGTGCCGGTCGCCCTCTCCTCGATCGTGACGACGCTGAGCGCGCCGACGGTGTCGCAGCTGACGTACGACCATGTCCGCGCCCTCGTCCACGAGGTGCTCGTGGTGCCCGACCGGGAGGCCGTGCGAGGCTGCCTCGACCTCGCCGAGCACGCCAAGGTCTGGGCCGAGCCCGCGGCGGGCTGCCTGCTGCCGGCCGCCCGGCACGTGCGGGAGCGGATGGGCCCGGACGTCCGGCTCGGACTGGTGGTGTGCGGCGGCAACGCGGCGGTCGCCGACGTCATGTCCTGGGCGGACCGGTTCGGACTGCGCTGACACGCGCCCCGCGCGCCCCGGTCCCGCCGCGGCACGGGGAGATCCGGTCGGATGTCCGGGCATCTCGCACGGATCAGGGGTACCAGAGGGTTCTACGTCCCGATGTCGTCCTCGGAGGGCCGAAATCGTGAACGCGTTGGTGCACAAGAGTCTGGTGGTGCAGTTGCAGGCGTACGGCACGGAGCGTTTCCCCGTGCTGGCGCACCTGGGGTACGACGCCGACGACCCGTTCGCCGTCACGGTCGTCTTCGCCCACGACGGGCGGGTGCTGGCCCGGTGGAAGGTGGACCGGGGCATGCTCGGCGAGGGGCTGACGAAGCCGGTCGGCGTCGGCGACGTCCGCTTCCGCCCCGTCGCCGGCGGCGCGTCGGAGGAGCTGTGCATGGAGTTCTACGGCGACGCCCACGCCGACGGGGGACGGCAGCACGCGACGGTGTTCCTGTGGGCGTCCGCCGTCGCGGCCTTCCTGCGGGAGACCCATGCCGTGGTGGCGCCGGGCGAGGAGGAGACCGGTATCGACGACTTCCTCGCGGAGGTGCTCGCGGGGAGCTGAGCGAGGTGCCGCCGCCTCACCGGGTGGTGTGGCGGCGCAGGGTCCACAGGGGCAGCGCGAACCAGCACAGCAGGTACCAGGCCACCACCGCGGCGACCAGCCAGGACACGAACCCCCCGTGCGTCGCCACCCTGAGGATGAGCAGCAAGGAGCAGGTCATGGTGGCGAGCAGCAGGAGGAGACCGACGAAGGTCAGCCGTGAGGCCCAGGCCACGGCCTGGGGCTTGATCCGGCGCCCGGCGACCAGGCGGTGCAGGGACACCGGGCCGGTGAGCGCGCCGGTCGTCGCGGCGCCGAGGACGACGGTGACGACGTAGATCACCTGGTCGATGTGGCTCAGGTGGTCGTACTTCGGCTGGAACACGACGGTGAGCAGGAAGCCGAAGAGGATCTGCACACCCGTCTGGGCCACCCGCACCTCCTGGATCAGCTCCACCCATCTGCGGTCGGCCCGCTCCTCCTCGGTCTCGTGGCGCCCCCGGCGCCCCGCGTCACCGTCTCCCGTCACCGCCATTGCGCCTCCCGGCTCCGGCCCCCGGGGCCGGCCCGCGTCCCGGCCCCTGTGTCGTGCGGGTTCCCCGGCGAGCGGTTCCCGACCCGCTGCTACCAGCGAACCTCCACCTGGTCCTTGATCCTGCGCTCGTAGAGGTCCCGGATCGCCGCGAGGGTCTCCTCGCCCAGCGGGGGCAGCTTCCCGGCGGCGGCGTTCGCGCGTGCCTGCTCCGGTGAGCGGGCGCCCGGGATGACCGTGGTGACGCCGGGCTGCTGGATGATCCAGCGCAGCGCGAGCTGGGCCGGGGTCCAGCCCTCGGGGGCGAGCGCGGCGAACTCGGCCGCGGCCTCCACGCCCGTGGCGAAGTCGACGCCGGAGAAGGTCTCGCCCTGGTCGAAGGCCTCGCCGTGCCGGTTGAAGGTGCGGTGGTCGTCGGCGGCGAAGACGGTGTCCTTGGTGTACTTGCCCGACAGCAGCCCGGAGGCGAGCGGGACCCGGGCGATGATGCCGACGCCCGCCTCCCGCGCCGCGGGCAGCACCTCGCGCAGCGGCTTCATGCGGAACGGGTTGAGGATGATCTGCACGCTGGCCACGTTCGGCCGGGCGATCGCCGTCAGCGCCTCGGCGCAGGTCTCCACGCTGACGCCGTAGGCGGCGATCCGCTCCTCCTCCACCAGGGTGTCCAGCGCGTCGAACACCGCGTCGCTGGAGTACACGGGGGTGGGCGGGCAGTGCAGCTGCACCAGGTCGATGCGGTCGACGCCCAGGTTGCGCCGCGAACGATCGTTCCAGGCGCGGAAGTTGTCCAGGACGTAGTTCTCCGGGATCTGGTCGACGCGCCGGCCCATCTTGGTGGCGACCAGCACGTGGTGGTCCGGCCGGCTGCCGAGGAAGGTGGCGATGACCGACTCGCTGCGCCCGTCGCCGTAGACGTCGGCCGTGTCGAAGAAGGTCACCCCCGACTCGGCGGCCGCCTCCAGGACGGAGAGGGCTTCCTTCTCGTCCACGTCGCCCCAGTCGGCGCCCAGTTGCCAGGTGCCGAGCCCGACGACCGACGTGTGCTGGTGCGACCTGCCGAATTCACGTTCGTCCATGGCGACAGTCTGTCATCAGCGGTCCGCCCGCGCGGGCCGGGCCGCTCCGGGTGCTCACCCGGGCAGGAGCGCCGGCAACGGCCGCGAGGGCGGGCGCCCCGTGCGCGCCGACCGGGGCTATCCGGCGGCCGCCGTGCGGCACTCCGGGTGGCCCCAGCCCTGGTCGTTGCGGGCGATGGACTCACCGGCCGCGTAGGAGCGGCCGCACACGCAGCGGCCGGCGAACTTCGCCTTGATCGTGCGGGACGAGGCGCTGCCGGCGCGCGGCCGTGCCGCCTTGGTCCCGTTCGCGCGGCGACGCGGGGCGGCGGACGCGGGGGCGGCGGGCGGCGGCTCCGGCGAGCCGAGGGCGCTGCCCGCGGACTGCTGCACGCTCGCCGCCTGGCTGGCCGCCCGGTCGGCGAAGTCGTTCAGCGGGTCCCCGTCGACCTGGTGGGCGGGCACGTAGCGGAAGTCGACCGAGCGGCCCTGGAGCAGCTCGTCGATGCGCACGACCAGTTCCTGGTTGGCGACCGGCTTGCCCGAGGCCGTCTTCCAGCCGTTGCGCTTCCAGCCGGGCAGCCAGGTGGTCACGGCCTTCATCGCGTACTGCGAGTCCATCCGCACCTCAAGTGGCACGTCCGCGTCGGTCGCCGTCAACAGCCGCTCCAGCGCGGTGAGTTCGGCGACGTTGTTGGTGGCGGTGCCGAGTGCTCCCGCCTCCCAGCGGACAGGGGTCCCGGCATCGTCCGCAACGACCCACGCCCAGCCCGCCGGACCCGGATTTCCCTTCGACGCCCCGTCGCAGGCGGCCACCACACGTTCACGCATGGGCCCGATCATGCCACGCCGGCCGGACCCTTCGGACCGCCGCCCAGTGCCGTGACGGGAAAGGTTTGCCGGTGAACCTTTCCGGTCGCAGCACTAGGACACCTCCGCCACCTGCGGCTTCTCCCCCTGCGTCGTGGTGATGTCGATCACCGAGAAGTTCGCACCCTGCGGATCGGTGAGCGCCGCGAACCGGCCGAAGGGACTGTCGTGCGGACCGAACCGCAGCACACCGCCCCGGCTGGTCGCGGCGGCGACGGCGTCGTCGCAGTTCGCGACGGTGAAGTAGACGTTGATGTACGACGGCACCTCGGGCGGGAAGTCGTCCGTCATCGTCATCCGGCCGAGGACCGTCTGGCCGCCCACCTCGAACAGGCGGAAGTCGATCGCCTCGTCCTGGAGCTGCTTGGCGGTGTAGCCGAAGACGGCTGAGAGGAAGGTGTCGGCCTTCGCGGGCTCGCGGGTGAAGACCTCCGCCCAGCAGTAGGCGCCGGGCACCGCGGTCGCCTCGAAGCCCTCGTGGGTGCCGCCCTGCCACACGCCGAACACGGCGCCGCTGGGCTCCCGGGCCAGGCACATGGTGCCGAAGTCGCCGACCTGCATGGGCTCCATCAGCACCTCGCCGCCCTTGTCGCGGATCCTGCGGGCGGTGGCGGCGGCGTCCGGCGAGGCGAAGTACAGGCACCACTGCGACTGCCCCTCCGGCCCGGGCATGGGCGGTACGACGGCGGCCACCGCCTTGCCGTCCGCGTAGGCCTGGGTGTAGTTGCCGTACTCCGACGAGGACTCGCCGAAGGTCCAGCCGAGGACGTCGGCGTAGAAGCTCTTGGCCCCCTCGAGGTCGCTGAACATCGCATCGGCCCAGCAGGGGGTTCCCTCGAGTCGTACCGCCATGGCCGCCGCCCTCTCCCGTTCGGTGATGTGTTTCCGCCCTCACGCTAGTGACTGCCGGGTCCGGTCGCGCGCTGAGCGGGCTCGCCTGTTCCACACTGGGACGGACAGGGGTGTACCGGACACGGGTGGACCGGGCGGCCTTAGGCGGACGGGGCGCGAGATGGCGGACGGCGGGATGACGGACGGCACGATGCGTGCGTGGACGGTGACCGGGCCCCGGCCGGTGGAGGAGCGCCCGTTGCGGCTGACGGAGAAGCCGATTCCCGTGCCGGGGGACGACGAGCTGCTGGTGCACGTGCGCGCGTGCGGGGTGTGCCGCACCGATCTGCACGTGACCGAGGGCGATCTGCCGGTGCACAGGCCCGGGGTCACACCCGGCCACGAGGTCGTGGGCGTGGTCGCGGGTCAGGGGCGGGCGGTGAACGGCTTCGCGCCCGGCGGCCGGGTGGGCGTGGCCTGGCTGCGCCGCACCGACGGCACCTGCGCGTACTGTCTGCGCGGCGCGGAGAACCTGTGCCCGGCCTCCCGGTACACCGGCTGGGACGTAGACGGCGGCTACGCCGAGTACACGACCGTCCCGGCCGCCTTCGCCTACCGGCTGCCCGGCGAGGTCGACGACGTCGCGCTCGCGCCGCTGCTGTGCGCGGGCATCATCGGCTACCGGGCGCTGCGCCGGGCCGCGCTGCCGCCCGACGGGCGCCTCGGCCTGTACGGGTTCGGCGGCAGCGCCCACCTGTGCGCGCAGGTGGCACTCGCGGCGGGTGCCAGGGTGCACGTCATGACCCGCGGGGCGGCCGCGCGGCGGCTCGCGCTGGAACTGGGCGCGGCCTCGGCCCAGGACGCGTACGCGGTGCCCCCCGAGCCGCTGGACAGCGCGATCCTGTTCGCCCCCGTGGGCGATCTGGTGCCCGTGGCGCTGCGGGCCCTCGACCGCGGCGGCGTCCTGTCGGTGGCCGGCATCCACCTCAGCGACACACCGCCGCTGCACTACGAGAGCGAGCTCTTCTACGAGAAGGAGTTGCGCAGCGTCACCTCGAACACGCGCGAGGACGGCCGGGACTTCCTCGCCCTGGCCGCCCGGCACGGGGTGCGCGCCACCACGCACACCTATCCGCTCTCCCAGGCCCCGCAGGCGCTGGAGGACCTCAAGGCCGGTCGCTTCGACGGGGCCGCGGTGCTGGTGAACGACCTGTCCTGACCCGGGGCCCGCACCTCGCGCCGGGCCCGTGCACGCAAGGGTGGGGCCGGTCCACTCCCCCGGATGGGTGGACCGGCCCCGCCGCCCGCCGTCACTCGCCCGCGTAGGCCCTTTCCAAGGCGGCGATGTCGAGCTTGCGCATGGCGAGCATCGCCCGCGTGGTGCGGGCCGCCTTTTCGGCGTCGGGGTCGCCGATCATGTCGATGAGCTTGTCCGGGATCACCTGCCAGGAGACGCCGTACTTGTCCTTGAGCCAGCCGCAGGGGCCGGGCTCGCCGCCGTTCTCGGTGAGCTTGGTCCAGTAGTGGTCGATCTCCTCCTGGCTCTCGCAGTAGATCTGGAAGGAGATCGACTCGTTGAACGTGAACTGGGGACCGCCGTTCAGCGCCACGAACTTCTGGCCGTTGGCCACGAAGTCGACCGCGATCACCGATCCGGCCGGGCCGGGCCCGGCCTCCGTGTAGCGGCCGATCCGTCCGATGGCGGAGTTCTTGAAGATCGAGACGTAGTAGTGGGCGGCTTCTTCGGCCTGGCCGTCGAACCAGAGACAGGTGGTGAATCCTTCGGTGGCCACGGGTTCCTCCTGGAGTGTGCGACGCGGTCATGTGTATCGACCGGCCCGCGCTGCGAAACTCATCGGCGGATCCGGAGAAAATCCGCGGGGTGCTTCGGCGGCCCGAACTAGCATCGCGGGCATGACGACGTCACCGACCGCCGACGGCATCCGGCCCTTCCGGCTCAGCGTCCCGCAGAGCGATCTGGACGACCTCCACGACCGCCTCGACCGCACCCGCTGGGCGGACGAGCTTCCGGGCGCGGGCTGGGACTACGGCGTTCCCGTCGGCTACCTGCGCGAGCTCGTACGGTACTGGCGGCACGACTACGACTGGCGGGCGGCCGAGGCGCTGCTGAACCGGTGGGCGCAGTTCACGACCACGATCGACGGGGCGAACGTGCACTTCGCCCACATCCGCTCCCCGGAGCCGGACGCCACCGCGCTGGTCGTCACGCACGGCTGGCCGGGCTCGATCGTCGAGTTCCTCGACATCGTGGGCCCGCTCACCGACCCGGCCGCCCACGGCGGCGACCCGGCCGACGCCTTCCACGTCGTACTGCCGACCATTCCGGGCTTCGGGCTCTCCGGACCCACCACCGAGCGGGGCTGGGAGGCGGGACGGGTCGCCGACGCGTGGGCCGAGCTGATGCGGCGGCTCGGCTACGAGCGGTTCGGCGCGCAGGGCGGCGACTGGGGCGCGGCGGTCTCCCGCGAGCTGGGCCGCGCCCACCCCGGCCGGGTGATCGGCGTCCACCTGAATCTGCTGCCGGGCGCGCAGCAGTCCACCGAGCCGACCGGGGAGGAGCTGGCCGGGCTCGGCTCGGAGGAGCGGGAGCGGACGCTCGCGTCGTGGCGGCGCTGGGACGCCTGGCAGCGGGAGGGCACGGGCTACGCGGTGCTGCAGGCGACGCGCCCGCAGACCCTGGCGTACGCGCTCACCGACTCGCCGGTCGGCCAACTCGCCTGGATCGTCGAGAAGTTCCGCGAGTGGACGGACTCCGAGGAGCTGCCCGAGGAGGCCGTCGACCGGGACCGGCTGCTCACCGACGTGATGCTGTACTGGCTGACCGGGACTGCCGGTTCGTCCGCGCGGATCTACTACGAGCGTGCGCACGCCTCCGGCCGGGCCGCCGCGCCCGCCGAGCCGTCGACCGCGCCGACCGCGGTCGCCGTCTTCCCCGCCGAGTTGCAGGTCCCGCTGCGGCACAGGGCGGAGCGCACCGAGAACATCGTGCGGTGGACGCGATTCGACCGGGGCGGTCACTTCGCGGCGTTGGAGGAGCCGGACCTGCTGGTCACGGATGTGCGGGCGTTCTTCCGGCAGTTGCGCGAGAAGGGCTGACGGGGCCGCTCTGCCGGTGGCGAATCTGCCACCGGCAGAGAAAACGTACGCGGCGGTGGCTCCGGGCCGACAGTGGGGTCGACGGCATCCGTGCCACGACAAGGAGACCCGATGACCCCACCGACCGCACTGCTCTCACCCGGCGCGCTCGCACCGCGCGCCGAGGAGCACGACACCCCGCCCAGCCGGTTCGACGACGACCTCGCGGCCGGGCTGCTCGCCCAGCGGATCGTGTTCCTGGGCACCCAGGTCGACGAGGTGTCGGCCAACCGGGTGTGCGCCCAACTGCTGCTGTTGTCGGCCGAGGACCCGCGCACCGACATCGCCCTGTACATCAACAGCCCCGGCGGATCCGTCACCGCGGGGCTGGCCGTCTACGACACGATGCGGCTCATCCCGAACGACGTGTCGACACTGGCGATGGGATTCGCCGCCAGCATGGGCCAGTTCCTGCTCGCGGTGGGGGCTCGCGGCAAGCGGTTCGCGCTGCCGAACGCGCGGATCATGATGCACCAGCCGTCGGCGGGCATCGGCGGCACCACCGCGGACATCGAGATCCAGGCGGAGAACCTGGAGCACACCAAGCGGACCATCGAGCGGATCACCGCCGAGCACACCGGGCAGAGCGAGGAGACGATCTCGCGGGACGGCGACCGGGACCGCTGGTTCACCGCCGAACAGGCCAGGGAGTACGGGATGGTGGACCGCGTGGTGGAGTCGCTCGCCGACATCCGCCCGGCCCACTCGCGCCGACGGATGGGGTTGTGACATGGGGTCGTACACGGTTCCGTACGTGGTCGAGCGGACCGCGCAGGGTGAGCGGTCCTACGACGTGTTCAGCAGGCTGCTGAACGAACGCATCGTCTTCCTGGGCACCGAGATCGACGACGGCGTCGCGGGCGTGGTCATCGCCCAACTGCTCCACCTGGAGTCGGCGGCTCCGGACCAGGAGATCGCGATCTACCTCAACTCGCCCGGTGGATCGTTCACTTCGCTGATGGCCATCTACGACACGATGACGTTCGTACAGGCGCCGATCTCCACGTTCTGCGTGGGGCAGGCGGCCTCGACGGCGGCGGTGCTGCTGGCGGGCGGCGACCCGGGACGGCGGTTCGTGCTGGAGCACGCCCGGGTGCTGCTGGGGCAGCCGGCCACCGGCGGCCGGCAGGGCACGGTCTCCGATCTGGCGCTCCAGGCCAGGGAGATGAGCCGGATCCGCTCCCAGGTCGAGGAGGTGCTGTCCCGGCACACCGGCCACGACGCCGCGACGCTGCGCGCGGACATGGACCGCGACAAGGTGTTCACCGCCGAGGAGGCGGTGGCGTACGGGCTGGCGGACGAGGTGCTGAGCCGGCGCCTCGCGCGGGTCTGACCCGCGCGGGCCGGCGCCTCCCGCGGGTCCGGCTCGCGGCTCCGAGGCGCCGGCCCGGGTGCGGCCGTCAGGCGGCCAGGCAGAGTCCGTCGTAACGGGGGACGGACGGGCCGCGGCCGCGCACGGCGCCGCTTCGTGCGGTCCGCGCCAGCTCGTCCTGGGCGAGTGAGAGCAGGTCGCCGAGGCCGAAGCCGAGCGCCTGCGCCGCGGCCGCGAGGACCTCCGAGGAGGCCTCCTTGCGGCCGCGCTCGATCTCCGACAGATACGGCATCGAGATCCGCGCCGCGTCCGCGACGTCCTTGAGCGTGCGCTCCTGCGCCCGTCGCTCGCGGCGCAGGACGTCGCCGACGAGATCGCGCCAGAGGGGTTCCCTGGGCGCCGCCGCCGGGGTGCGGCCCTGCGCGGGACGTTCGGGTGCCGGACGGGACGGCCCCGGGCGCGCGGCCGGCGGGCGCAGAGGGATGACGCGGGCTTGGTTCGGCGCTCGTTCGCTCATCCCCTCAGCCTAGGAGTCCCGAACGCGGGCGGAAGGGAGGGCGGTTGCGCCCTGGGTGAATTCGCGGCCGGGCCTCCCTCCTCATCCCCCGTGATCCCCGCCTCGGACCGGCGAATTCGCGCCGCCCGGCACACGAAGGGCATGTGCCGGGTCACTGCGGGTATCCGCAGCTCCAACGGCCCGGCAGGCAGGGAGTGGAGCACGACCCCCCGAGGCCGGGCGGCGCGCATACATTGCGGCGGGCCGGGTACCCGGGGGTCGCGCAACCGCCCGGTGCCGCCGGCGCCGGAAAAGACGTACGCAGGCCGACGAGGCAGAGGGCGAGCCGTGACTTACGTGGGAGAGGCGATGGACACCACCGTGATCCGGTCCGGGGCAGCGGTCGAGGAGACCCGGCAGGCCGTGACGGGTGGCGAGCCGCTGCCGGGGGTGGAGAACCCGCGGTCGGTCGCTCCGCGTGACGCGCGCGAGCTGTCCCGCCACTTCTTCCGGCGCCTGACCGAACTCGACGAGGGCACGCACGAGTACCAGTACGCCCGCAACACGCTCATCGAGATGAACATGTCGCTGGTGCGGTTCGCGGCCGGCCGGTTCCGCAACCGCGGCGACGACATGGAGGACATCGTCCAGACCGGGATGATAGGCCTGATCAAGGCCATCGACCGGTTCGAGCTGTCGCGCGAGGTGGAGTTCACCTCCTTCGCCCTGCCCTACATCGTCGGCGAGATCAAGCGGTTCTTCCGCGACACCACGTGGGCGGTGCACGTGCCGCGGCGGCTTCAGGAGCTGCGGGTGGAACTGGCCCGGGCGCGCGAGGAGCTGTCCAGCCGCCTGGACCGGGACCCGACGGTCGCCGAGCTCGCCACGCTCATGAACATCTCCGAGGACCAGGTCGTCGAGGCCCAGATCGCCTCCAACGGCTACAACTCCGCGTCGCTGGACGCCGCCCTCACCGGTGAAGGACCCGAGGACGGCGAGGCGGTGCTCGCCGACTTCATCGGCGTGGAGGAGGACGGGATCAGGCTGGTCGAGGACTTCCACGCCCTCGCGCCGCTGGTGGCCGGGCTCAGTGAACGCGACCGGGAGATCATCCATTTGCGGTTCGTGGAGGAGGCCACCCAGGCGGAGATCGGCGAACGGCTCGGCTGCTCGCAGATGCACGTCTCCCGGCTGATCAAGCGGATCATCACCCAACTGCGCCAGGGCATGCTCGGCGAACTGGGCTGCGCCTAGGGCCCACCGGCGCGCCCGCGCCGGTCACGCGTCCGTCACTCGCGCCGTCGCGCCGGTCACTCGCCGCCGAGCTCGACCAGCGCGCGGACCCGCTTGCCCACCGGGACGCGTTCCACGGTCACTTCCCGTGCGAGCGCGTGCACGATCTCCAGGCCGTGCCGGCCCACGCGCCGCGGATCCCGGGGAAAGCGCCGGGGCAGTACGGCGCTGCTGTCGTACACGCACACGTTCACCGCGCTGTCCGTACCTTCCAGTTCCAGGATGTACGGCCCGTCGCTGTGCCGGTCGGCGTTGGTGACCAGTTCGCTGACCACCAGCATGAGCGCGTCGCCGCAGCGGCGGCCGATCTCGGCGCACCACTCGGTCCTGAGCTGCTCCAGGAAGTGCGCGGCGAAGGAACGCGCCTCGGCGATGCAACCCGGTTCGCCGGTGTAGTGCGTCGCCCGCCTGAGCGGTTCCACGGGAACGTCGAAGCCAGTCGCTATCACTGCCCCGTCCAGATGGTCGGTCATGCGTGTCTCTCTCGGGAAGCCGGCCAGGCCGGACACTGCTGCACCTGTGCTGTTACCCCGAGCCGCGCCCGGCAGTCCCCGCCCGCCGGCGGACGCGGACGGACCTTCCGGCAGGCGCGGCGCCGGGGTCCTGCATAGCGTTGCGGTGTGAGCCCCGTGAGTCCCCCGGTCCCGTCGGCGGCCCGCCACGGCTGGGCACAGGCCCTGGCCACGGTACTGGCCGCGGTGGTGGCCATGGGTGCGGTCGCCGCGCTCGGGCTGTGGGCGGCCGGTGCGGCGGGCCTCCCCGACAACGCCTTCCCCCGGGTGGTCGCCGCGACCCTGGTGACGGCGGTCGGCGGCAGCGTGGAGCTGTCGGGCGACGCGGGCGATCTCGCCCGGACCCACGCGGGCATCACGGTGATGCCGCTGTCGGTCACGCTGGCCGGCGCGCTCGTCGTCGCCGCGGCCTTTCTGCGGCCGCTGCGGCACCGTGCGGTGGCCGGGGCGCGGGAACTGGCCGGGTGGGCCGCCCGGATCGCCGTCCTGTGGCTGCTCGCGCTGATCGGTCTGGCGCTGGGTGCCCGGCAGACCTTCGCCATCGACCTGGGCAACGGGGTGCTCGGCGCCATCGGCGGCCTGTTCGGCGCCGCGCCGGAGGTCGGCTTCGCCGCGCAGGTGCCGCTGACCGTGCTCTTCGGGCTGCTGTGGCTGGCGGGCGTGCTGGTACTGGCCCTGCTGGTGGCACCCGGGGCGCCGTTGCCGACGCGGCTGCTGCGATGGCGGGAGTCGGTGCGTCCGGCGGCGTACGCCATGGTGGCCCTGCTGCTCGCGTGCGTGGCCGTGGGACTGGTCGTCGCGCTGGTGACGGCGGCCACCCGCGGGCGCCCGGCGGAGCACTTCGCCGTGATCCTGCTCGGGCTGCCGAACGTCGTCTGGCCGGTGTTCACCATCGGCCTGGGAGCCACCTGGGACGGCCGGGTGGACGGCCCGTTCGGGCTGCCGATGCCGCGGCTGCTCGATCAGGTGCTGCGCACGCCGGACGTCTCCACGCTCAACCTGCGCACGCTCGCCGAGCACGACGGGCGGGTGTGGTGGCTGGTGGTCGTGGACGCGGTGCTGCTGCTGGGTGCCGCGTTCCTGATGGCGGCGCGTTCCCCGGCCGGGACGCCGGCCTGGCGGCACGCCCTGCGCATGGCCGTCGCCCTGGTGCTGACGGTCCTGACGATCTGTGCCGTGGGCCGGATCTCCGCGCACTACGGTCTGTCGCTCCTCGGCATCGGAGACGTGGGCGGCAACCTCTCCGGAGAGCTGCTGCTGCGTCCCCGGTTCTGGGGTGCGCTGGGCCTCGCTGCCCTGTGGGGTCTGGTCACGGGCTTCCTGGGTGCTCTGCCGGCGCACCGGTCACGTCACCGGGCGGTCAGGCCATCGGCATGACGAGCGCGGGCAGGGTCCGGTGCATGCGCAGCGCGTCCACCGACTCGGCGAGCAGCTCGTACTCCGTGGTCTCGTCACTGGCGGCGATCCGCACCAGCCTTCCCTCGGTCAACTCGTCGGCCGCGATCCCCTGTTGAGCAACGTCGGCGCACCAGGCCCGCAGGATGCCGGGGACGTCGGGCACGGACTCCGGCACCGGGACCAGAGCGCCCGGCGGGACATGGGGGGTGTCGGGGCCGGGGTCGAGCCGCTCGGCGATCCAGGAGGCGCGGTCACGCAGCCACCACAGGGCCAGGGCCAGGGTGGGCGCCCGGTAGGTGCCGAGCGGTACGCCGATGCGGCGGCCGTCACACACCCCGTACGCGGTGACATGGCACAGGAATTCGTCGTGCACTGCTCCTCCCCCGTAGCGTCGCCGCCCGGCCGGCCCCGCCTCGCCCTGCGTACGGCTTTTATGCGGTGAAGTGCCCCTGAATTCGAGTATGTTCACTACTGAACCACTGTCACCACGACTTTCCAGCCAGTCTCCTGGCATATTCATCACGCCAGGTGGCCGAAAGCGCCACAGTCCGTGACCGCGCGGGCATGCCCCGCGCGGTGATCGACCCCGGCGACACCCGCGCGGCAGGGTGCTCCCATCGGGTCGCCGATCACCGGGACCCGGGCTCCGACCAGCGTTGACGACCTCGATGGAGGCTGATTCATTCGCCGGGTCCGACGTGGTCACCCTGGACGCCGAGGGCAGGATCCGGACCGTACTCGGCTTCCTCGACCGGGTGCCCGTCGGGGCACGAGGTGACCGGGTGCCCGCCCGGCGACGAGGGCCGGCCCCGGCGGAGTGTCCACCGGGGCCGGTACGAGCGCGCGTCCGGCCCGCGTCGTGGGCCGGAGGCGTCCTACGACGCGACGAGCGCGTCGATGCGGGCCAGCTCCTCCGCGTCGAAGTCCAGGGACCGCGTCGCGGCGACGCTGTCCTCCAGCTGTCGCGGGCTGCTCGCGCCGACCAGGGCCGAGGTGACCCGTCCGCCGCGCAGCACCCAGGCCAGCGCCATCTGCGCCAGGGACTGCCCACGGGACTTGGCGATCTCGTCCAGCGCGCGCAGCTTGCCGACCAGTTCGCCGGTCACCGCGGCGGAGTCGAGGAAGGGGCTGTCGCTCGCCGCCCGGGAGTCCTCGGGGATGCCGTCGAGGTAACGGTCGGTGAGCAGGCCCTGCTCCAGCGGGGAGTAGGCGATGGAGCCGACCTGGAGCTCGTCCAGGGTGTCCAGGAGGCCCTCCTCCTCGGGGCGCCGGTCGAGCATCGAGTAGCGGGGCTGGTGGATCAGCAGGGGGGTGCCCAGTTCGCCCAGGATCCTGGCGGCCTCGCGGGTCTGCTCCGCGGAGTAGTTGGAGACGCCGACGTAGAGCGCCTTGCCCTGCTGGACCGCCGAGTGCAGGGCACCCATGGTCTCCTCCAGCGGGGTGTCCGGGTCGGGGCGGTGCGAGTAGAAAACGTCGACGTATTCCAGGCCCATCCGCTTCAGGCTCTGGTCGAGCGAGGACAGCAGGTACTTGCGGGAGCCCCATTCGCCGTACGGGCCGGGCCACATCAGGTAGCCGGCCTTGGTGGAGATCACCAACTCGTCGCGGTACGGCAGGAGGTCGGCGCGGAGCGCGTCGCCGAGGGCGGACTCGGCGGCGCCGGGCGGCGGGCCGTAGTTGTTGGCCAGGTCGAAGTGGGTGACGCCGAGGTCGAAGGCGCGGCGCAGGATGGCGCGCTGGGTGTCGACCGGGCGGTCCGGGCCGAAGTTGTGCCACAGGCCGAGCGACAGCGCGGGAAGCTTCAGGCCACTGCGTCCGGTGCGCCGGTAGGGCATGTCCGCGTAGCGGTCGGGGTGGGCGGTGAACAACGCGACTCCATCAGGGTTGGCACAGGGGTGAACGGTTCCGGCGGAACCGGTGTCCCCACTCTCGCGTGTCCCGTGGGCAGCGGTCCAACAGGAGAATCCGATGGGATTCAACGGTTACGCTGCTCAATCATGGAACTGCGTCATCTCCAGCACTTCGTCGCGGTCGCCGAGGACCGGCACTTCACCCGGGCGGCGGAGCGCCTGATGGTCTCCCAGTCGGGGCTCTCGGCGTCGATCCGGGCGCTGGAGCGGGAGTTGCAGACCTCCCTGTTCGTGCGCACCACACGCCGGGTCACGCTCACGGAGGCCGGCCGCGCGCTGCTCGGCGAGGCGCAGCGGATCCTGGCGCAGGTGCGGGCGGCGCACGAGGCGGTGGCGGCGGTACAGGGCGTGCTGCGCGGCACTCTCTCGCTGGGCACCGAGCAGTGCATCGCCGGGGTGCACGTGGCCGGGCTGCTCGCCGCGTTCCGGCGACGGCATCCGGATGTGGAGATACGGCTGCGGCAGACGGGTTCGGGGGCGCTGGCGGAGGAGGTCGCGGCCGGCCGGCTCGACCTGGCCTTCGCCTACCGGACCCGCGCGGACACCGACCAGTTGCGCTCGGTGTCCCTGGCCGGCGAGCCGATGACGGTGCTGTGCCACCCGGGGCACCGGCTCGCGTCGGCCGAGGCCGTCCTGACGCCGCGGGACCTGGACGGCGAGGTCTTCGTCGACTTCCACCCGGACTGGGGGCCGCGCCGGACCACGGACGCCGCCTTCGCCGCGGCGGGCGTCCGGCGCACGGTGGCCCTGGAGGTCAACGACGTGCACAGCCTGCTCGACCTGGTCGACGAGAACCTGGGCATCGCCGTCGTCCCCCGCCACTTCCGGCACAAGCGGCCCACGCTCACCGCGCTGCCGCTCAAGGGCGCCGCGGAGACGGAGTACGAGACCGTCGCCCTGCTGCCGTCGGCACAGGCCACCAGTCCGGCGGCCCGCGCCCTGATCACCCTGCTCCGGCCGGAAGAGCCCGGAGCCGTCTGACGGAGTCCGAGTTCCGGACGCGGGACGGGAAGCGATGCGCCAAGGTGGACGTATGCACGCGAAGGACATCCTCATCGAGGGCTACGGCCGCATCCGGGAAGAGGTCCATGCCGTCGTCGACGGCCTGCCGGCCGATTGGCTCAACTCTCGTCCCGCCGCCGACGCCAACTCCGTGGCCTGGCTCGTCTGGCACCTCACGCGCGTACAGGACGACCATGTCGCCGACGCCTTCGGCCTCGACCAGGTGTGGCTGGCGCGGGACTGGCAGAAGCGCTTCGGACTCCCCCTGAACCGCCACGACACCGGCTACGGGCACAGTCCGGCGAAGGTCGCGGAGGTACGGGTCGACTCCGGTGAGCTGCTGACCGGCTACTACGACGCCGTGCACGAGCAGACCCTGACGGCCTTGCGCCAACTGACCGCCAAGGGCCTGGAAAGCGTCGTCGACGAGGGCTGGGACCCCCCGGTCACACTGGGCGTGCGCCTGGTCAGCGTCCTGTCCGACGATCTCCAGCACGCCGGACAGGCCGCCTACGTCAGGGGGCTGCTTCAGAGCGCGGACTCGTAGCCCGGCAGCACCACGTCGCGGATCAGGCTCACGCGCTCGTCGAAGGGGATGAAGGCGCTCTTGACGGCGTTGACGGTGACCGTGCGCAGGTCCTCGACCGTCCAGCCCGCCTGCTCGACCAGGAGGGACATCTCGCGGGTCATCGTGGTGCCGGACACCAGGCGGTTGTCGGTGTTGAGGGTGACCCGGAAGCCGAGGTCCTTCAGCTCGGTGATGGGGTGCTCGGCGATCGAGGTGGCGGCGCCGGTCTGGAGGTTGGAGGTCGGGCACATCTCCAGGGCGATCCGGCGGTCGCGCACCCAGCCGGCCAGCCGGCCCAGCTTGCCGTCGACGATGTCGTCGGTGATGCGCACGCCGTGCCCGATGCGCAGGGCGCCGCACGCCTGGAGGGCCTGGTGGATGCTGGGCAGGCCGTGCGCCTCGCCGGCGTGGATGGTGAACGGCACGCTCTCGCGGCGCAGATGCTCGAACGCGTCCAGGTGGTCGGCGGGTGGGAAGCCGTCCTCGGCGCCGGCGATGTCGAAGCCGACGACACCGGCGTCGCGGTGGGCGACGGCCAGGTCGGCGATCTCGCGGGTGCGGTCGAACATCCGCATGCCGCACAGCAGCGTGCCGACCCGGACGGGCGTGCCCTGGGCCGCCGCCTTGGCCATGCCCGCCGCGAGGCCCTCCTGGACGGTCTCCACGACCTCGGTGAGGGTCAGCCCGCCGTTGACCATCAGTTCGGGGGCGTAGCGGACCTCGCCGTAGACGACGCCGTCCTCGGCCAGGTCCAGGACGTACTCCTCGGCGGTGCGCAGCAGGCCCTCGCGGTTCTGCATCACGGCGAGGGTGTGCTCGAAGGTGGCTATGTAGCGGACCAGGTCGCCGGAGTTGGCCGCGTCGTAGTACCAGGCGGCGAGTTCGGCGGGGTCGGTGGTGGGCAGGGTGTGGCCGACCGCGTCCGCGAGTTCGACGACGGTGGCGGGGCGCAGGCCGCCGTCGAGGTGGTCGTGCAGCACGGCCTTGGGGAGCCGGCGGAGGGTGTCGGTGTCGATGCGGGGCGCGGTCATGGGGCGTTTCCTAGGGCAGTCGAGCGGGGGTGGTGTTCGGCGGTGGTGGCGTTCGGCGGGTCAGCCCGCGCCAGGGGCGGGCTGGAGCAGGTCCCAGCGGTTGCCGTACAGGTCCTCGAAGACGGCGACCGTGCCGTACGGCTCCCGGCGCGGCTCCTCCAGGAAGGTCACGCCCGCCGCCCGCATCCGGGCGTGGTCGCGGGCGAAGTCGTCGGTGTGCAGGAAGAACCCGACGCGTCCGCCGGTCTGGTCGCCCACCCGGGCGCGCTGGGGCGCGGTCCCGGCTCGGGCCAGCAGCAGGGCGGTCCCGGCCCCGTCGCCCGGTTCGACGACGACCCAGCGGGAGCCGTCCGGGCGCGGGGCGTCCTCGGCGAGACGGAAGCCGAGCGCTCCGGTATAGAAGCGGATCGCCTCGTCGTAGTCGTCGACGACGAGGGTGATCAGGGCGATGCGTCTCATCGGGGCCTTTCGGAGCGGGCGATCGTCGGGTGAGGTTATACGTAAAACGTCATGGGCGCCAGTCATCCCGGGCTCCGGTCGGCAGGGGTTCAGCGGGAGGTGTCGCCCTGGGCGACCTCGACCCGGTGATGGAAGTCGATCATGCCGGTCGCCGAGGCGGCGAAGGAGACCGCGGCGCAGGCCATCAGCAGTGCGGCGATCCGGGTCGCGGCGCGGCGCGTGACGTGCGGGGCGGCCAGGAGGGCCTTGACGCGATGCGGGACCGGGCCGGAGGTGGCGGCGGGGGCGAACTCCGGGCGCACGGAGCGGGCCTCCTGGCCGGCCAGGGCGGCGCGCGCGATGGCGCGGGCGGTCAGGCGGCGGTCGCCGACGGCCGCGGCCGCGGCCTCGTCGGCCGCGCGCTCGGCCGCGAGGCGGATCGCTCCGCGGACCCGCCGCAGCGCGGGATGGCAGTGGGCGGCGAGCTCGGCGGCGGCCAGGAAGTAGTGGTGCCCGCCCCGGTTGTGGGCCCGCTCGTGGGCGAACAGCGCCTCGCGCTCGGCCGCGTCGAGGCTGCGGAGCATCGCGGTGGTGACGACGATGCGGTGCGGGCGGCCGGGCAGCGCGTAGGCGTCCGGGTGCGGGGAGTCCACCACGCACAGGTCGCCGGCGGCGGGCCTGCGGCCGGCCTCCGTCTGCGCGCTGCGGAAGGCGCGGAACTCCCTGAGCGCGGCGCGTCCGAGCGTCCACGCGCACACGGCGAGCGCCCCGACGGAGATCGCGGCCGTCGGGACGACCACCAGGTCGGAGGCGGTGGGCAGCGGGTGGACGAGCTCGCCCAGCGCCGCGACGAGGGGCAGCTTGAGCAGGCCGGTGAGGACGAAGGCGCCGAGCGCGGCGAGGGAGCAGCCGGCGAGCACGACCGCGAAGAGGGTGATCATCCACAGCGCGGTGACGGGGGCGAGGCGGTCGAGCGCGCGCCGGGCCAGCGCCGGCGCGGCGAACGGCAGCAGCAGGGGCAGGAGCAGAAGCAGGGATGGGGTCATCGCTCACCTGATTCGAGCAGGTCGCGCAGGACGCGCTCGTCGTCGGGGTTGAGCTGGGCGACGAAGCGGGCGAGGACCGTCTCGCGGTCGGTGTCGCGGTCGAGCTCGGAGTGCATGCGGCGGGCGGTCAGCCCGTGCGCGTCCTGGACGGGGTAGTAGGCGTACCCCCGGCCCTGGCGGCGACGCTCGACCACGCCCTTGTCGTGCAGCCGGGTCAGGATGGTGGTGACCGTGGTGCGGGCCAGCCCGGCGCCGAGGCCCAGCTGGACCTGGCCGGGGGTCCGGGGCGCGCCGGCCGCCCACAGGACGGCCATGACGCTGGCTTCGAGCTCGCCGGCCGGCCTGCGTTCGTCCTTGTCGTCGTCGGTCATGGGTACTTCCTCACCCCGTCGTCGCCCACAGTCGTAGATCGTCTACATGATTGTAGTCAGTCTGGCGCCGTGATCCGCTCGCGGCCTCGCCGCCCGCCCATTATGGAAGGAGCCGCCGGGAATGGCCGCGGGGATGCGCGCACCCGCGCCCCGGTGCGCTCCGGCGGCCCGCCGCGCGACCGGCAGTAGCGTACGAAGGGGCGCGAACCGGACCGTGAACGGCGGGCGGAATCGGCACGGCGAACGCGGTAAGGATCCGTGGAGGCCCTCCGTCACCCCCGGCGGGGCGCCGATCCGCAAGCCGGCAAGGAGTTGAGCGCCATGTCCGAGCGGCCCAGGCCCGCCGAGACGCCCGCCCGGCAGAACGTCACCTTCCCGAGCGCGGGAGCCACCGCGCACGGCTATCTCGCGCTGCCCCCGTCGGGCAGCGGTCCGGGCGTCCTCGTCATCCAGGAGTGGTGGGGCCTGACGGACCACATCGCCGACGTGGCCGACCGGCTCGCCACCGAGGGCTTCGTCGCCCTGGCACCCGACCTGTACGGCGGCAGCGTGGCGCACGACGCCGACGAGGCCCTGCGGATGATGAAGGCCCTGCCCGTCTCCCGCGGTGTCGAACTGCTCTCCGGCGCCGTCGGCCATCTGCTGTCCCTGCCCGAGGTCACCTCCGGCACGGTCGGCGCGGTCGGTTTCTGCATGGGTGGCGGGTTCGTGCTGTACCTCGCGGCGGTCGAGCCGCGGGTGAGCGCGGCCGTGCCGTTCTACGGCGTCGTCCGCGGCGAGCTGCCCGACTTCTCCGGGCTGCGCGCCCAACTCCTCGGCCACTACGGGGAGCAGGACCGGAGCATCTCGCCGGAGCAGGTCGAGGAGCTGGGCGAGACGATCCGGCGGCAGTCGGGCGTCACCGCGGACTTCCGCCTGTACCCGGCCGGCCACGCCTTCTTCAACGACCGCCGCCCCAGCCACGAGCCCGGCTCGGCGGACCGCGCCTGGCAGAGCACCGTGGCGTTCCTGCACCGGCAGCTGGACTGACCGGGACCGGACGTCGCGGCCGGGGCCGGCGGGCCCGGGAGGACGCTCAGTCGGTCCCGGCGTGCAGCGCGTCGAGACGGGCCATCTCCTCGTCGGTGAGGCGCAGGGCGCCCGCGGCCACGTTCTCCGCGAGGTGGTCGGGGTTGCCGGTGCCGGGGATGGCCAGCACGTGCGGGCCCTGCTGGAGGGTCCAGGCGATCCGGACCTGTGCGGGTGTCGCGTCGTGGGCCTTCGCGACGGCCGCGACCTCCTCGTCGTGCGCACCGCCCGCCGCCCCCTGGGAGCCGCCCTCGCCGGCGATGGCGAAGAACGGCACGAAGGCGATGCCCTCCTCGCCGCAGACCCGCAGCAGTTCGTCGGTGCCGGGGTCGTGGAGATCGAGCCCGAAGCGGTTCTGCACGCACACCACCGGCGCGATGGCGCGGGCCTCTTCGAGGTGGCGGGGCTCCACGTCGGAGACGCCGAGGTGGCGGATCAGGCCCTCCTCGCGCAGTTCGGCGAGCGCGCCGAAGTGCTCGGCGATGGAGTCCTGCCCCATCCGGCGCAGGTTCACCACGTCCATTTGGTCGCGGCCGAGCTGACGCAGGTTCTCCTCGACGTGGCCACGCAGGTCGTCGGGGCGCGCGGAGGGGCCCCACTCCCCCGAGCAGTTCCGGAACGGACCGACCTTCGTGACGACGACCAGACCGTCCGGGTACGGCGACAGGGCGCTGTTGATCAGCTCGTTGGCGGAGCGCCGGGCTGAGAAGTAGAAGGCCGCCGTGTCGATGTGGTTCACGCCGAGTTCGACCGCCCGGCGCAGGACGGCGATCGAGCGGTTCCTGTCGCTCGGTGTGCCGAGGTGGAAGGCGGCGCTGCCCGTCAGCCGCATCGCGCCGAGGCCGATGCGGTGGACGGGCAGGCCGCCGAGTTCCCAGGTGCCCGCGGCGTCCGCGGTGATCGTTTCGGAGGTCATCGGCGGAGTCTCGCACACCCGCGTGCCGCGGTCCCGTGCGCCGTACGGGCGGATGTCAGGGATATGTGTGAGTGTTCAGCGCGTCCACGGCGGCCGCGGGGCCGCCCAGGTCGTAGCGGTCCACGGCGAGGAAGTTGGGCTTCTTGCGTGCGGCGGGCTCGCAGAACCGCTGGGCGCGGTCGGCGAGTTTGGTGTTGTCGGTCTGTGCCGTGGCGGCGATCGTGCTGTCGCGGAAGTGGTTCATCACGAACAGCGGCCGGAAGCCCGGTTCGGTGTGCGTCAGCGGGATGTCGAGGTCGGCGCCGTACCAGCGGCTGTGGCAGGACCAATCGGACGCGCCGAGGCCCGGCCCCATCGACCAGTGGTTCTCGACCGTCCACTCGCGCTGGTACATCACGCCGAAGCCGTCCCGGGTCAGGCCGGCGGCCTCGTCGGCGGAGCGGCTGTGGTCGGTGAAGATCAGCAGCCGGTCGTTCGCCGCGATCAGGTCGGCCATCCTGGGCCAGCCGCCGTTGCGCACCCCGCTCCGGTCGGGCCGGTAGAGCACGTCGGACAGGCCGCGGACACGGGCGAGTTCGGCGCGCAGGACGCCCGGATCGACGTAGTCCTCCAGGAACACGGTGACGAACTGGTCGGGGTGCGCCTTCAGGAAGTCCACCATGCGCTGGAGGTCCACCCACAGGGCGACCGGCCTGCTGACCAGCGTGCAGCTGTTGTGGCAGAGGATCGCGCCGTCCGGGGTCTGGTGGATGTCCAGCATGAACCCGCGTACACCGTCGGAGAGTTGCCGGTCGATGCCGCGGCTCTGGTTGGGGAAGAGGCTGACGAACGGCGGGGCGAAGCCGCCGTCGACTCCGTTGGCGTAGGCGTTGTGGGCGGTGAGGAAGGTGACCTGGTCGAGGGTGCGCCGGTCCGCCGGCGGCATGGGCCGGGTGTTCGGCGTCACCGGGGTGAGGTACCAGCGGGCCAGGTCGCCCGTCGACCCGATGGCCAGCGGGGCGGGGTAGTTGGCGCCGGACGGCTTGGCCGCGACCGTCAAGTAGCGGTCAGCTACTGGTGACTTGAGCGTGTACTGGTCGCCTCCGGCCGGTGCGATCTCCCAGGCCGCCTCCGCGCCGGCGCAGGCGACGGTGCGCGCCTGGTCGCCCGAGCGGCCGAGGCAGGTGCCGGTCAGGTCGGCGTTCTCCAGGACGTACGACGGCCCGTTCGCCCTCAGGTTCCACTGCTGGTGGTCCTCGTCGCCCCTGGGGTTGTGCTGTTCCACGACGCCCGCACCGGCGGCCGCCGCGGCCAGACCGGTCGTGACGCTCTGGACGTAGTACGCCCCGGCGGCCGGAGCCTGTGCGGCGGCGCTCGCGGGAGCGGGGGGCGCCACGACGGCGGCGAGCGCCGCGGTCGTGGCGAGCAGCGCGTGGGGGGTGCGCATGGCGGTGTGCCCTTCGTCCGGACGGTGGCCGTGCCCCGGGGGAGCGCCCCGGCGGCCGATGACACCGTCGGCCAAGATGGTCAGGTGCATGACACCACGCACGCCAGCCGGACGTCAGCGGAACAGGGCCGGCGCCCGGGACGACTTCGAGGACCCGTAAGCACGGCCGCACCCCCGCGAGGCCGGACGGAGCCGGTCCTCGCGTGCGTGCGCCGGCGGTACCGGGCACGGTGTGGGGGGCGGCCGCGGTGGGGGGTTGGGGGCACTCAACCGCATTGGCCTGTACCAGTCAAGGGTATAGACCAGTCAAATCCCTTGCTCCGGTGGGCCGGAGACGGCGCGGCCGTACTCGGCGCCGGCCTCGACGGCGGCCGCGCCGGGCGTCAGTCCCCGGCCGGATGCAGGAACGGCCGCACCTCGATGGGGAGGGTGGTGGCCAGGCCGGCCTTCCGGCCCCACTCCAGGGCCGCGTCCAGGTCGGACGCCTTGATGAGGCACAGACCGCCCAGGTACTCGTCGCCCTTGGTGTAAGGGCCTTCGGTGACCCGCACCTCATCGCCTCGGGGACGCAGGACGACGGCGGTCTCCGGGCCGTGCAGCCCGCCGGCGAAGACCCAGGCGCCCGCCTCGCGCAGTTCCTGGTGGAAGCCCTCGACGTCGCGCATGATCCGCGCGAGCGCCTCGGCCGAGGGCGGCTCGCCCTCGGCCGGCTGGATCACGCTGAGCAGGTAGTACTTCATGACGTTCTCCTTGGCGTCGTGCCGTCGTCCCACCTCGTACACGAACGGCGGGCCGCACCGGCACCTCGCCCGACGGCCTCGGCGGAATCCTTTCCCCGGCCGGCGCGCTGCGGCAGCCTCGGCCACGCGATCGGCCCACGGAAAGCGCCGGGCACGCATCCGCGAGGACCGTCCCGGTGGAAGTGATGGGGAAGTGATCCGGACGGTCACAAGGCACCGACACGTGAGGGACCGAGGCCGATGAACGGTGAGGACACGGGCGACGGGCCGCGCTGCCTGGTGACGGGCGCCACGGGCTACATCGGCGGCCGGCTGGTCCCGGAGCTGCTCGACGCCGGCCACCGGGTACGTTGCCTGGCCCGCTCCCCCGGCAAGCTGCGCGACCATCCGTGGGCGGCTCGCACGGAGGTGGTGCGCGGGGACGTCTCCGACCCGGAGTCGGTCGCCGCGGCCCTGCGGGACGTCGACGTCGCCTACTACCTGGTGCACGCCCTCGGCACCGGCAAGGACTTCGAGGAGACCGACCGCCGGGCCGCGCGCGTCTTCGGGGAGCGGGCCCGGGCCGCGGGCGTGCGGCGCGTCGTCTACCTCGGCGGCCTGACCCCCACCGGTGTGCCGCGGCGGGAGCTGTCCCCGCATCTGCGCTCGCGTGCGGAGGTCGGCCGCATCCTGCTGGCCTCGGGTGTGCCGACCACCGTCCTGCGCGCCGCCGTCATCATCGGCTCCGGCTCCGCCTCCTTCGAGATGCTGCGCTACCTCACCGAGCGCCTGCCCGTGATGGTCACCCCCAGCTGGGTGGGCACCCGCATCCAGCCGATCGCCGTGCGCGACGTCCTGCGCGTCCTGGTGGGCAGCGCGCGGATGCCGGCCGATGTGAACCGGGCCTTCGACATCGGCGGGCCGGACGTCCTGACGTACCGGGACATGATGCTGCGGTACGCGGCGGTGGCGGGCCTGCCCCGCCGGGTCATCGTCCCCGTCCCGGTCCTCACCCCCCGTCTGTCCAGTCACTGGATCGGCCTGGTCACCCCCGTACCGGCGGCCATCGCGCGGCCGCTCGCCGAGTCGCTGCGCCACGAGGTGGTCTGCCGCGAGCACGACATCCTGCGGTACGTGCCCGACCCTCCCGGGCATCCGATCGGCTTCGACGAGGCGGTGCGGCTGGCCCTGCGACGGGTCCGCGACGCGCAGGTGACGACCCGCTGGTCGTCCGCGTCGGTGCCCGGCGCGCCCAGCGACCCCCTGCCCACCGATCCCGACTGGGCCGGCGGCAGCCTCTACACGGACCGGCGGGAACGCACCGTGGACGCCCCGCCCGAGGCCCTGTGGCGGGTCGTCGAGGGCATCGGCGGCGACCACGGCTGGTACTCCTTCCCTCTCGCCTGGGCGCTGCGCGGCGGCCTCGACCGGCTGGCGGGCGGGGTCGGGCTGCGCCGGGGCCGCCGTGACGCGCAGCGGCTGCGGGCCGGCGACTCGCTCGACTTCTGGCGCGTGGAGGAGATCGAGCCGGGACGGCTGCTCCGGCTGCGGGCCGAGATGCGGCTGCCGGGTCTGGCCTGGCTGGAGATGCGCGTCGGCACCGACGCCCGGGGCCGCACGCTGTACCGCCAGCGCGCGGTGTTCCATCCGCACGGGCTGCTGGGGCACGCCTACTGGTGGAGTGTCTCGCCCTTCCACGCGCTCGTGTTCGGCGGGATGGCCCGCAACATCGCCGGGGCGGCGGCCGAGCAGGCCCGGCTCACCACGGCGGGGGAACGCACCTCCGTGCGCTGACGCCCGCATCCGCCGGACGCGCCGCGCCCGAAGCGATCCGAGCGCTCCGGAGTGATCCGGAGCGATCCGTCCGGCCTCTCCCGTCCCCTCCACGGAGACCGCACATGAACGTCTCGGTCGTCCTGTTCACCGCCGACCTGCGGGTGCACGACCACCCGCCGCTGCGCGCCGCCCTCGACGGCTCCCGGCACGTCGTCCCGCTGTTCGTCCGCGACCGGGCCGTGGACGGGGCCGGCTTCGCCGCCCCGAACCGGCTGGCGTTCCTCGCCGACTGCCTCCACGGCCTCGACACGGAACTGCGCCGCCGCGGCGGCCGGCTGGTCGTCCGCGGCGGCGGCCTCGTCGACCAGGTGTGCGAGGTGGCCCGCGAGGCCGATGCCGACGAGGTCCACATGGCGGCCGACGTCAGCGGCTTCGCCCACCGCCGCGAGGAACGGCTGCGGCGCGCCCTGGAGGCGGACGGACGCAGGCTGCACGTGCACGACACGGTGACCACGGCCGTCACGCCCGGCGCACTGACACCGTCCTCCTCGGACCACTTCGCCGTCTTCACCCCCTACTTCCGGCAGTGGTCGTGGCAGCGGCTGCGCGCTCCGCTCGGCGCCCCCCGCACCGTCCGCGTGCCGGACGGCGTCGCCTCCGAGGAGCTGCCTTCCCGGCCGGCCGCCGCGGACCTGTCGGCGGGACTGGCGCCGGGCGGCGAGGCGGAGGGCCGCAAGCGGTTGGCGGCCTGGCTGCGCTCCGGCGTCGGCGCCTACGAGGAGCGCCACGACGACCTGGCCGGCGACGCCACGTCCCGGCTCTCCCCCCACCTGCACTTCGGCACCCTCTCCCCGGTCGAGCTCGTGCACCGGGCGCGCGGCGCGGGCGGTCCGGGCGCGGAGGCCTTCGTACGGCAGCTCGCCTGGCGCGACTTCCACCGCCAGGTGCTGGCTGCGCGGCCCGCCGCGGCGAGCGCCGACTACCGCACGAAGCACGATCGGTGGCGGTCCGAGCGATCGGCGCGCGAGGACGTCGAGGCGTGGCGGGAGGGCCGCACCGGCTACCCGATCGTCGACGCGGCCATGCGCCAGCTGCTGCACGAGGGCTGGATGCACAACCGGGGCCGCCTGCTGACCGCGAGCTTCCTCACCAAGACCCTGTACGTCGACTGGCGGGTGGGCGCGCGGCACTTCCTGCGGTACCTGGTCGACGGCGACATCGCCAACAACCAGCTCAACTGGCAGTGGATGGCCGGCACCGGCACGGACACCCGGCCCAACCGGGTGCTCAACCCGGTCACCCAGGCCAAGCGGTACGACCCCGACGGCACGTACGTACGCCGCTGGGTGCCCGAACTCGCCGGGCTGGACGGGCCGGCCGTGCACGAGCCGTGGAAGCTCCAGGGGCCGGCGCGGGCCGCCCTCGACTACCCGGACCCGGTCGTGGAACTGTCCGAGGGACTGGCCCGCTTCAAGCGTGCCCGCGGACGCGAGTGAGGAGCCGCGCCCGCCGGGAAACGACGCAGGATCGATGCAAGTTGAGGAGGACACGCCGGGGCTCACACGATGGCGGCACGGGGGCGAGCCCCGGGAACCGTCACAGGAGCCGTCGTCATGACACCGCATCCGACCTCCGTCCTGACCGACACCGCGCATCCCGCTGCCGCGTCGGCTTCCGCTTGTGATTCCGCGGTGGACCGTCTCGCGGAGGTGCCCGCGCGGGCATCCGACGAGGAGCTCGCGCGCGGCCTGGTGGCGGGCGACGACGCCTGCCTCGCCGCCGCCTACCACCGCTGGTCGGCCCTGGTGCACACGCTGGCCTGGCGGTCCCTGGGAGACCCCAAGGAGGCGGAGGACGTGACCCAGCAGGTCTTCCTCGGTGTCTGGCGGGGCAGGCACGGCTACCGGCCCGAACGCGGCCCGCTCGCCGGGTGGATCGTCGGCATCGCCCGGCGCAAGATCGCCGACGCGCTGTCCGCCCGGACCGGCCGCCGGGTCGGCCCTGGGCACCGCCGATCCGGCCGGCGGCCGGCCGGAGGCCGCCCTGGACCGCGTCCTGGTCCGGTACGAGCTGGACCGGCTCCCGGCCGCCCAGCGGCGTGTGCTGCGTCTGGCCTTCTTCGAGGACCTGACCCAGACCCAGATCGCGGCGCGCACGGGCTGGCCGCTGGGCACCGTCAAGAGCCACGCCCGCCGGGGCCTGCACCAGTTGCGCCGCCGTCTGGAGCCGCAGGCGTGCGGTGAGGACCGGCATGCGATGCACGAACGGTGCGAGAAGTCAGGACCGGCCGGCGGGCGAGCGGACCGGCTCCCCCGGGACCAGCTCCCCCGGGTCAGTGACCGGGCACCAGCCACGGCTCCTGGGGAAGCGGACTGCCCGTCTCCACGAGGGACTTGAGATTGGACAGGACCGCGGGCCAGCCGCCCGAGACGTCGGCGAGTTCGCCCTCGTCGTTGAGGTCCTCGTGGGTGACGGTGAGGCGGACGATGTCCCCGTGCGGCCGGATGTCGAAGGTGACCCGGGAGTGCCTGTCCGGCCGCTCCGCGTCCTCGGGCGCGGCCCAGGTCGTCACCAGACGGGTGGGGCGGTCGGCCTCGACCACGGCGCCGACCACGTCGGCGACGCCCGAACCGTCCGTGCGGACGTGCTCCCAGCGGGAGCCGGGCCGCCAGTCCGAGACATTGCGGTGGCCCCAGTACACGGCGGTCAGGTCGGCGTCCGTGAGGGCGTCCCAGACCGTTTCGGGCGTGCTCTCGATGTAGATGACGTACACATAGCTCGGCGGGTTGGCCATGGTTTCCTCGGCTCGTCGCTTCACGGCGCCCAACGCGCTCAGACGTGGGCGTTCGAACTTGTCGATCCACCGCTCCTGGATCTCGTGGAGCGGGACCGGATTGAGGTAGTGCAGCTTCTCCCGCCCCCGCCGCACCGTGCTGATCAGGTTGGCGGCCTCCAGTACGGCCAGGTGCTGGGTGACCGACTGGCGCGTCATGTCGATGCGCGCGCACAGCTCGCCCAGCGTCAGCCCGTTGTGCTCGTGCAGACGGTCCAGCAGCCGTCTGCGGGTCTCGTCGGCGAGTGCCTTGAAGACCGTGTCCATCCTCGAGTCGCCGCATGATTGCACACTCCAGTTACGCAGGCAGTTGCCTGCATGTCAAGCCGGGGCGGTGGAACCGACCGGTGTGGCTCCGGTCCCAGCGGGCATTCGAAGGGCGCGGGGGTCACGACGCAGAGGGGCGGAAGATGGAGATCACGGGCATCATCAGTGCCATCGTCATCGGCTTGATCATCGGTGTCCTGGGACGGCTCGTCGTTCCCGGCCGCCAGCACATAGGCGTTCTCTGGACGATCCTCATCGGCATCGTGGCCGCCCTGGTCGGTGCGGCGATCGCCTCCGCGCTCGGTGTCGCCGACACCAAGGGGGTCGACTGGATCGAGTGGCTCATCCAGATCGCCCTCGCCGCGGTGGGTGTCACCGCGCTGGACCGGGCGAAGGCGGGTCACCGCTGAGCCGGCGCCCCGGTTCGGTCCGCGAGGCGGCTCACGGCTCGTACACGTACGGCGTCGTGGTGGTCAGCGCGACGAAGCCGAGGCGTTCGAGGATGGGGCGGCTCTGGCTGGAGGCGTCGACCTGGAGATAGCGGTAGCCGCGGTCGGCGGCGGCACGGGCGCGGTGGGCGACGAGGGCACGGTAGATGCCCCGGCCCCGCCAGCCCTCTGCGGTGCCGCCGCCCCACAGGCCCGCGAACGGTGTCCCGGGCACCAGCTCCATACGCGCCGCGCTCACCGGCTGGTCACCGGCGAGGGCGACGACGGCGACGAGCGTGTCCGGCTCGGCGGCGAGCCGGGCGAGGAGGCGGTGGCGCAGCCGGGAGCCGTCCGTCCCGAACGCCTGCTCGTGCACGCACACCAGCAGGTCGACACCCGCCTCGTCGGTGACCGCGCGCAGGTGAACGCCCTCGGGCGGGTCGGCGTCGAGGTGCAGATCGGCGATCTCGCCGACCATCAGCGCCTCCTGCGGCTCGGGGGTGAAGCCGGCGGCCAGCAGGCGCCGCCCGAGGTCCGCGGGGCGGTCGTGCCCGTACACCTTCCACTCGAAGGGGAGGCCGGACTCGCCGTAGCGGGCCGTCTGTTCGGCGATCGCGGCGTCCACGGAGGCCTCGTCCAGGTCCGACCACAGCACGCCGTTCCAGTCCTGCTCCGCGCCGACCTGGCGCACCACCTTCCCGGCGCGCTCCACGCGCAGGCCGGGGCCGTCGGGGCGAGCGCCCTCGCGCAGGTCCCGGTCGTACAGGGCGAGTACCGCGGTGTGATCCATACGCCGACTGGAACAGACCGCGGACGTCCGCGGCAACAGGTTTACGGTGCGGGTCCCTCGGGCGTGGGCCCCACCGGGCGGAGGCCCACCGGCCAGGTCCGTTGGGCCTCCGCCGCGGTCGCGGGCCGCGTCAGCGGTACGCGGCGGGCCGGAAACGCCGGTACAGGACGGCGCCGCCGAGCACCAGGGCCGCCCCCGCGGCCACCACCGGCACGGTCTGCTCCGCGCCGGTGTGGGCGAGCGACACCTGCGTCTGGGGCACGGCCGCGGGCTCGGGATGCGTCACGGGCCTCGGCAGCGGCTGCGGCTCGGACCGCACGGGCGGCACAGGCGTCGGGGCGACGTGGTCGCCCGGGGTGTTCGTGGCCGTGTTGCCGGAGGCCGGGTTGCCGATGCCCCCCACGTTCACACTGTTGCCGGTGACGTTCACCGGAACGTGCACGGGCAACTGGATGGTGCTGCCGGAGACCACACCCGGGGAATCCTGTGAGCCTGCCTGTGCCGCCGCACCGTCGGCTGCCGGCGTCCGCTCCCTCCCGTCGGACGCATTGGCGCACCGGTTGCCCGCCGCGGGGTTGAAAAGCCCCACCACGTCCACGGTGTTCCCGCACACGTTCACCGGAACGTCCACCGGCAGCTGGATGGTGTTGCCGGAGAGCACACCGGGCGAGCCGACCGCGGCACCCTCCGCCGCGGCGCCGCCGTCCGCCGCGAAGGCGGACACCGGCATGGCCATCGCCATCGCGCCGGAGGCGGCGGCCACGGCGATCACACTGTTCCGGGTGACCCGTTTCATAGGTTCCCTGCCTTCCAGACATGGTCGCGGGCGCTCACCCGCACCCCGTAAAACGCTGGTGAAGGATTTGGGGTTATGGCCTGTCGTTCTTTCACTCCATCGGGGGGCCTGTTATCGAACGTGCGCGAAGCCGCCGATGCCGGGCGGTGGGTCCCGGTGCGGCGACCGTGCGGCCGGCCGCCGGCAGGCGGCGTCCAAAGGGGCCGCCTAAGGTGGGCGAAGGCCTGTTCCCGGTCCGCGGCGGAGCGTTGCTGGAGGCGCCCATGCTGGCCAAGCTGTCGACGCGGCGCGCGGCCCGGCGCGGCGCGTGCCTCGGGGCCGCCACGCTCGTCCTCCTCGGCGCTGGACTGCCCGCGGGGGCCGACGGCGACGCGCCGGACCTGAGCCGGTTCTACCGCCAGAAGGTGGCGTGGTCGGCGTGCGAGGCGGGCGCCCCGAAGGACATGCAGTGCGGCAAGGTCACCGTTCCCCTCGACTACGCGCACCCCGGCGCCGGCACCCTCGACCTCGCCCTGGCCCGCTACCGGGCCACCGGCCCCTCCCGGGGCTCGGTGCTGCTCGACTTCGGCGGCCCTGGAGTCGCGGGCGTGCCCGGACTGACCACCGACGGCAGACGGTTCATGGACCTGACCAACGGCTACGACGTGGTCGCCTTCGACCCGCGGGGCGTCGGCAGGTCCTCTCCGGTCGGCTGCGGCCTGGGCACGGACGACCGGGCCTCGCAGCTGACCAGTGGGAACGGGAACCTCGGCGACCCGAAGGTCGCCCGCGAGAAACTCACGGCCTGGCAGCGGACGGCCGCCGAGTGCGCCCGGCGCTCGGGCCCGGTCCAGGCACACATGGGCACCGTCGACGCGGCCCGGGACCTGGACGTGATCCGTCAGGCGCTCGGCGACGACCGGCTCGACTATCTGGGCTTCTCCTACGGCACCCGGCTCGGCGCGGTGTACGCGGCGCTGTTCCCCGGCAAGGTCGGCAGGATGGCCCTCGACGGGGTCGACACCCTGACCGAGCCGCCGGCGGAGCAGGGGCTGGTCGCCGCCGAGGCGCAGCAGACCGCGCTCGACGACTTCCTCGACTGGTGCGTGCGGGACCTCGCCTGCCCGTTGGGCGACGACCGCCGCGCGGCCGGCGACCAGATGGTCCGGCTCGTCCGCTCGCTCGACGCGAACCCGGTGCCGAACGGCTTCGGCGGCAGGCTGTCGGGCCAGGACCTCGCCCGGGCCGTCGGGCAGGCGCTCTACAGCAGGCGGTTGTGGCCCACCCTGGAACGCGCGATGGCCTCCCTGGTGGAGGACGGCGACACGCACGGCATCGAGGCCTTCACCGCCGGGGGCGGCGCCCTGCCGGGACGGAGCAGCGCGCCGCGTCCGGCGGACGGCGGACTGGTCGGCTCCGCCGAGATACCGTCCGACAACCAGCCCGCCGCGACCATGGCGGTCAACTGCGCCGACGACCCCGACCGGCCCGGCGCCGCGCAGCTCACCAGGGACCTCGGCCGGCTGAGTACCGAGTACGAGCACGCCTCGCCGGTCTTCGGCCGCGCCCGGCTGAACGAGCTGCTGATGTGCTACGGCCGCCCCAAGGGCACCGACTTCATCCGCGAGAAGGTGAAGAACGTCGACACGGCGAGGATGCTGCTGGTCGGCACCCGCGGCGACCCGGCGACCCCGTACCGCTGGGCGCTGGAGACGGCGCGGCGGCTCGGCCCGTCCGCCGTGGTGCTCGACAACCGGGCCGACGGGCACACCGGGTACCTGTCCTCCCGGTGCGTGCACAAGAAGGTGAACGACTTCCTGCTGTACGGCTCCCTGCCGGCCGACGGCAGCTCGTGCGGCGCGGACCGGGAGCCGGACGCGAGCGGCTGACCGGGCTCAGCCGGTGACGGTCCGGGGCTGGTACAGGTCCAGCCAGACGGCCAGGTCGAGGGTCCGCTCCAGGCCGCGTCGCGCCGCCTGGTTGCCGCCGAGGGAGGTGTCGCTGTGCGCGAGGCGGCGCAGCCGTTCCTGGTCCACGAGGTCGAAGACCGGGTGCCCCGGCCGGCCGAGCAGGTCCTTGGCGTGGTCCTGGAGGGCGAGGGCGTACTTGGGGTCCTGGGTGGACGAGTAGGGGCTCTTGACCCTGTCGTAGACGGACGTGGGCAGCAGGTCCGCGGTCGACTCCCGCAGCAGGGTCTTCTCCCGGCCGTCGAAGGACTTCAGGGCCCAGGGCGCGTTGTAGACGTACTCGACCAGGCGGTGGTCGCAGTAGGGGACGCGGACCTCCAGGCCGACCCCCATGCTCATCCGGTCCTTGCGGTCGAGGAGGGCCCGGACGAAGCGGGTCAGGTGGAGGTGGCAGATCTGCCGCATCCGGAACTCGAAGTCGCTCTCGCCGTCGAGGCGGCTGACGGCGCCGATGGCGGTGCGGTAGCCGTCGGCGACGTAGGCGCGCAGGTCGAGGGCCCGGGCGAGGTCGGGGTGCAGGACACCGGCGTGGTCGCCGAAGTCGCGCTGGAAGCGCACCAGCCAGGGGTAGGTGTCGGCGCGGCGCGCCTCCTCGTCGAAGAACTGCTGGTAGCCGCCGAAGTGCCGCGGTCGTCGGGGCCGCGGCAGGCCATCGTCTCGGTCATGGCACTCAGGGTCGCGGCCTCGGCGCGCAGATCGCGGTCGTAGGAGACCCAGCCGGTGATGCCGCACATCCGCTACCTCCTGCCTTCCGGCCGGCCGGAAGGGATCGCTCACCCGCACGGAGCCGGGTGAGCGCCCGACACCCAGGCGAAACCAGTTGCATCGAGCATCTGTATGACGAGCGTGTGCCACCGGGGCGGTGGCGGTCAACGCGGACGTCACCCGGTTGCTACCGTGACCCGCTCGTTCCGGCCGCACTTTGCTCCCGGAACATTGCGGAAAGGGCCTCGCACCAGGGGCGGAGCGCCGGGAACCGGACAACGGCGAAGACTTCTCCAATGTCCGCGAACGGGGCCGCGCCGACCCGTGCGACCCGGCTCGCGGGCGGTCCCGGACGGGGCACGCCGCAGGGCCCGCGGCACCTCCGGCGCCGTACCAGCGAAAGGCCCCACGCGCCAGTCGAGTTGCCCCGAATGCCTGAAGTGCGAATCGGACCTATCGTGCTGTCATGGAGCACGAGCTGAGTCCCTCGATCCTCACCGAGCTGCGGCGTCCGCGCCCCTACCCGGCGGTGTCGGTGCTGACGCCGACACACCGCCGCGAGCCCGACAACGCACAGGATCCGGTCCGGCTGCGCAACGTCGTGGCCGAGGCCAAGCGGCAGCTGGAGACCAACCCCCAGGTCACCCGGGAGCAACGCAACGACGTCGTCCGGCAGCTCGACCAGGCCCTCGCCGAGGTGGACCTGACGTACGCCGAGGACGGACTGGCGATCTTCGCCGCCCCGGGCGAGCACCAGGTGTGGTCGCTGACCCGTACCGTTCCGGAGCGCGTGGTCCTCTCGGACACCTTCCTGACCCGCAACCTGGTCTCCGCGCGGACCGCCGAGCGCCCGTTCTGGATACTGTCCGTCTCCGCGGACCGCGTGACGCTGTGGAGCGGCGGCGTCGACCGCGTCACGGAGGACCACACCGGCGGCTTCCCGCTGACCAGGAAACTCGTCGAGAACTTCGACGCCGAGCGCCGGATGCAGATCGGCGACGCGCCGAGCACGTTCCGGGACCAGAGCACCCGCCAGTTCCTGCGGGAGGCGGACGGCGCGATGAGCGCGGTCCTGCGCGAGCATCCGCGCCGGCTGTACATCACCGGCGAGCCGGCCGCGCTGTCCGCCCTGGAGGAGGTCGGCAGCGTCGCCAAGTGCGCGGTGCCCGTCCAGCACGGCGGTCTGGCGCACGCCACCCCCGAGGCCGTCTGGCGGGCGATCGGGCCCGTGCACGGCGAGGAGACGCGGGGCGACACCGAGGCGGTGGCCCGGGAACTGGAGGGGGCCCGCGGACGCAAGGAGTACGCGGCCGGTGTCGACGAGGTCTGGCAGACCGCGCGGGAGGGCCGGATCCGGCTGCTGGCCGTCGAGGAGAACTACCGCGTGACGGTGCGCGACTCCGCCGGCGGCCATCTGGTTCCGGCGGAGAGCGAGGAGCCGGGCGCCCGCGAGGACATCGTGGACGAGATCGTCGAGCAGTGCCTGGAGACGGGCGCCGACGTGCGCTTCGTCCCCGACGGCACCCTGGGCGACGCGCAGGGGATCGCCGGGGTGCTGCGCTACTGACGCCGGCGCGGGCACGGCCGCGCCGGGCACCGGGGCCCCTCCGGGGAGGCCCGGCGGCGCCCGGCGCGGCGGGCCGCCGGGTCAGACCGTGCCGAAGAGGGCGCTCAGACCGCGGTCGACGGCAGTGGCGAGGTCCTCCTGGCCGGACGGGACCACCGCGTAGCTGCGCAGCAGGAAGCGGCGCAACGCCGGTGTGTCGAACTGGAGCAGGGCCAGGCCGGCGGGCGAGTGCAGCTCCAGCACGGTACGGGACCCTCCGCACGGCCACAGGTGCACGTCCCCGGCCCCGGCCTGCCCTTCGAGCCCTTCCTCCAGCAGGGCGCGGGCGAAGGTCCACGAGACCGCCTCGCCGTCGAGGGAGGCCTCGGGCGGGAAGTCGACGTGCACGGCCAGCGGGTCGGTGGAGGCGTAGCGCAGGGTGGCGGGCACGGGGAGTTCCCGCCCGTCCGCGGTGATCAGGCGGGCGCGGGCGGACTGCTCGAGAGTGGTGTCCATGGTCGGTCTCCCCTGCGGATCGTCAGCTCGGCCGGTTGTGCCGTTGTCCTTAGGAGCCCGAAGGGGCCGTTCGCATTACGCATGAGCCCCCACCAATCCATGTGACCTGCGTCACTTCTTCGGTGATCGGCGGCAGGCAGCCCGCCGGGAGGGAACACACGACCGTAGAACACACGCTTGAATCACGCTTGAATATCCGGGCGCCGCCTCCGAACGACCGCCAAATCGCGTACGTCGCCTACGCCTTGGCCACCGGGACGGCTACACCAAAAGTGCCGGTCAGCCGCCCGGGGAAGACTGTGACATATGCCGGATGCACCCTCGCATCGCGTCTTGCCAAATCCCTTACGGGGCGCCGCCGGCTGTGCAACAGTCGTAGCGGTCCCTCCCGCCGCCTCGGCCCTACCGTCCCCGCATCGGAGTGCGCCATGCCGCCCCACGTGTCCGCGGACCGCTCCCCCGCCCAGCCACCAGGGTGCGGACCGGTCGACGCGCTGATATCGCAGGCGCGCCGGCTCAGGGGCGAGGTGGACGCCGTACGGCGGGACGCACAGGGCGACGCCTCGGATCCGCGGGGCCGGTGGGAGCGTGCGCTGTGCGACCTGGCGCTGCGTCAACTCAGCGATTTGGATGAGCACTTGGCGCAGTTACGGGACGGCCCGGAACCGGTGCACACGGCACCGGCGGCCGAGGTCGGCACACCGGCCGCCCCACCGCGCGGTCCGCTGCTCAGCCGGGTCGGCAGCGCCGAGTGGAACCTGCTGACGGACGAGGCCGCCTGGTCGGGCGAGTTGTACCTGATCCTCGGCCGCGACCCCGCCGTTCCCCCGCTCACCCTCGACGAACTGCCCTCCGTGGTGCTGGACGAGGACCGGCCCCGGCTGACCGCCATGGTCACCGACTGCCTGGTCGACGCCAAGCCGATCGACGGGGAGTTCCGCATCGTGCGGCCCGACGGAGCCGTCCGCGCGGTGCACATGATGGGCGAGCCCGTGCTCGACGCAGACGGCGGCACCGCCTCGATGTGGGCGGTGCTGCGGGACGTCAGCGAACTGCGGCTCAGTCAGTCGGCGGTGCGCGAGACCCGTGACTCGCTGCACCGCCACCGGCGTCGCACGCAGACCGAGCACCGGCTCGCGGTCGAGCCGCAGGGAGCCGCGCTCCCCCCGTGGCGCGGCTCCCTGCGGCTCCCGCCCCGGGGCCGCCCGAAGCTCGACCTGGCCGCCCACCACCTGCCGTCCTCCACCGGCACGCCGATCGGGGCCGACTGGTACGACGCGCTGGAACTGGCCGACGGCGACACCCTGCTCAGCGTCGGCGGACTCACCGGCCGCGGGCCGGGCCTGACCTCGGGCACGGCGATGCTGCTGGGTTCCCTGCGCGGCATGGCGATGGCGGGGGCCCGGCCGGGACAGCTGATGACCTGGCTCGACCAACTGCTGGACGCCACCGTGCAGCCGGCCCTGGGCAGCGCCGTCTGCTGCCGCTACCGGCCCGCCACCCGCACCCTGACCTGGGCGCGGGCAGGACACCCCGCCCCGCTGCTGTTCCGCGGCGGGACGGGGCGGATCCTGGACGCCCCGGACGGCGTCCTGCTCGGCGCCGCCTCGGGAACCTCCTACGGGCAGGCCGAGGAGACCCTGGAGACGGGCGACCTGCTCCTGCTGCACACCGACGGACTGGTGCCGCGACGGGAGTCCGCGCGCTCCGGCGCAGCCGAGCGTGAGGGAAGGACGGCCACCGCACACCGCCTGCTCGACCTGGCCCCGCGGTTCACCGCGGCGCGCCGCGCGCAGGAGTGCGTACGGACGGTCGTGGAGGAGTTCGGCGGAACCGGGCGCGAGGACGACGCCTGCGTACTGGTCGCCCGAGTGACGTCGTAGCCCGCGTACGGAACCGGGACCCTACGCCGGTGCGCTGCCCGTGTTCCTGCCCTTCGGCTTGGGCAGGGCCAGCCGGATCTCCTCCCGCAACTCGCCGACCTTCGGATAGGTGGCGTACTCGGCGGTGAGCCGGTACATCTCGCGCAGCCGGTCCCAGGTGCGGCGAGAGGAGTTCGATCCCATCGCCATCAGGGCCAACCGTGCGTACCGGTCCGCCTGTTCGGGGTCGTTCGCGATGAAGCAGGCGGAGGCCATGGACAGATGGTCGAAGATCTTCGACCGCTCGCGTCCGTCGACCCGCAGGGACAGGGCCTTCTCCGCGTAGTGCTGGGCGTGCGCGGCCGCGTTCGGGTCGTGCTCCGCCAGCGTGCGGTACGCGAGCGCCGTCATCCCGTACAGATCCTCGTCCTTGAAGGTCTGCATCCAGTCGAGCGGCTCCGCGTCGCCGGTTTCGGAGACGAAGAGGTCCTCCGCCTGTCCGAGGGTGCGGCGCATCGCCTGGCCCTTGCCCATTGAGGCCTGGGCCCAGGCCTCGATGGTGTGGAACATCGCCTTGGTGCGCGGCTGGAGGCGGTCACCCGAGCCGGAGTGGGCGAGCTTCATCAGGTCCAGCGCGTCGTCGGGCCGGCCCAGGTGCACCATCTGGCGCGCCGCGCGGGACAGCGCCTCCCCGGCGCGCGGCCGGTCGCCGCCCTCCCTGGCGGCATGGGCGGCGATGACGAAGTACTTCTGGGCGGTGGGTTCCAGGCCGACGTCGTGGGACATCCAGCCGGCGAGGACGGAGAGGTTGGCGGCGACGCCCCACAGACGCCGCTGGAGGTGGGATGGGTGGCGGTAGGCGAGCATGCCGCCCACCTCGTTGAGCTGGCCGACCACCGCCTTGCGTTGCAGCCCGCCGCCACGGGCGGCGTCCCAGGCTCGGAACACCTCCACCGAGCGTTCGAGTTCCTCGATCTCCTGCGACCCGATGGGGGCGGCGTCGTAGCGGTCGAACCCAGCGGGGTCGGCGTGCAGGGGATGGTCGAGGGCGGGAGTGTCTGCCTTGAGTGTCGGATCGGATTGCAGCCAGTCGTGCATGGCGCTGCTGAGTGCGGAGCCCGCGGCGAGCGCGGCGCCCGCGCCCACCAAGCCGCGTCGGTTGAGCATGAGGTCCATTCCCGTGAATTCGGTGAGGACCGCGGCGGTGCGCTCGGGCGCCCACGGCACTCCGTCGGGATGTTCCGCACTCCCGTCGCCCTGCCGTTTCCCTGTACGCCCGTGCCGCACCAGACCGAGGTCCTCGATGGTCACGACACGGCCGAGACGCTCGGTGAACAGGGCTGCCAGCACTCGCGGTACGGGATCGCGCGGGATCTCTCCCATGTCGATCCAGCGCCGCACCCGAGAGGTGTCGGTCGCCAGCTGGGGGTGGCCCATGGCCGCCGCCTGCCGGTTGACCAGCCTCGCGAGTTCCCCTTTGGACCAGCCGGCCAGGCCGAACAGGTCCGCGAGACGGGTGTTGGGTTGTCCTGTCACGTCAAGCCCCCAGGTACTCGGCTGAGTTGACAGTAGACCCGCCGCGACTTGC
The DNA here is from genome assembly GCF_040643155.1 of Streptomyces sp. NPDC047453. Taxonomy (NCBI): domain Bacteria; kingdom Bacillati; phylum Actinomycetota; class Actinomycetes; order Kitasatosporales; family Streptomycetaceae; genus Streptomyces; species Streptomyces sp. NPDC047453. The sequence goes on from NZ_JBEYTS010000003.1 coordinate 103,180, forward strand.
CGGGCGACTATTCGCCAGGGTTCGCCAGGGTGCGCCACATGGTGTGCCAGTGCGCACCGGGTGTCAGGTAGGAACGCGCCACCCCGACCCGGTCGCCGAGGGACATTCCCCAGGGTGCACCCGGGCGCCCGGGCCGGGAGCGCGCTGAAGCATCAGGCACACGAAGGGATCGGTCCCGCCACATGTATGCAGCATCGTCCTCCGTGTCCGCCCCGCCCCGGTCGCTGCGTGCCCGCCCGGGCACCGGCGGCCCCCACCTCGACCCCCTTCGTCCGGCGGCCCCCGGACTCGGTGCCGGCCGGACGCGGCACGCCGTGGGGCCCGGCACACAACCGTTGAGCGGGAGACTCGACCTGTCCGGCCCGCAGGGCGCGCAACTGCGCACGGCGATCGCCTCGGTGCACCGGATCTGCCCGGAGTTCTCTCCGGTGCAGGTGCTGCGCCGCAGCGGCCGGTCCGTGCTCCTGGTCGGCACCATCGGGCGCAACACGGCTGTCGCCAAGTGCTTACTCGACCACTCCCCGGCGTGGGCGGAGCGCTACCGGCACGAAATAGCCGCATACCGCTCGTTCGTCCGGCATCGGCCCCCGGTCCGGGTGCCCCGGCTGATCGCGGCGGACCCGGACAACTGCACGCTGGTGATCGAACGGACGCCGGGACGGGTGGCCGCTCTGCAACGGCACCCGGCGGAGGCCCCGCCCCGGGCGGACATCGGGGCTGCCCTGGGCGCGATCTGCCGGCTGAACGCCTGGCGGCCGCCGGCGGGCACGTTCGACGCCCCGCTGGACTACGCCGCCCGCATCTCCCGGTACCACGAGCTGGGTCTGCTCACCGACCGGGACCTGGGTGACCTGCAGAAGCTGCTGCACGGCATCGCGCACGCCGCGGGCCGGCAGGGCATGGGCCAGTTCTGCCACGGCGACGCGCTGCTCGCGAACGTCCTGCTCTCCCCGGCCGGTCCCGTGCTGGTGGACTGGGAGCACGCGGGCTGGTACCTGCCGGGCTACGACCTGGCGACGCTGTGGTCGGTGCTCGGGGACGCGCCGCTGGCACGGCGGCAGATCAGCCAGATCGCCCAGTCGGCGGGCCCGGCCACGCGGGACGCGTTCCTGGTGAACCTGATGCTCGTGCTCACCCGGGAGATCCGCACCTACGAGACGGCCGTGCAGCGCTCCATGCACGATACGGCCCCGGCGGCACCGGGCACGGCCCACCCGGGTGCCGCGCCGTCCGGCGAGGAACAGCGGCTGCTGCTGCGGCGGCTCCACGACGACTGCCAACTGGCCCGCCGGGCCGTACGCGCAGCCGTCGGCACTCGCTGACGGGGACAACGGTCCGCGGGCACCCATCGACCCGGTGCCCGCGGTCCTTTGTCATGCCCTGACATCTCCGCGGGCCGCCCCCTTCGCCCCCTCCCATGCCCGGGTCTCGTTCAGCTCTTTCGGAGTAGCGGCCGCAGGGGTCATTGGTGTAAGCCACTGACGCCGCGCAGGCCTTGGGGGCGCCGTGCCGAAACTCGCCGAGATGCCGCTTGACATGGGAAATCGCCTTGCTGTGCGCATGATTGACGGATCGTCGGACAGCCGGTACCACTGATCCACGCCGGCCCCGCACGCCCCGCTACGCCCGAGCGCCCCAGGAGGCTGCATTGCGAGGATCCGCCATCGACCCCCGACCCCTGCCGAGACGCAGAAGCACGCGCAGCGCGGCGGGAGTCGTCGCCTCGGCGGCGCTGCTGCTGCCGCTGCTGGGCGGCACCCCGTCCGCGGGCGCCGCCACGGACGACACCGGCAGGTTGCAGCGGGCGTTCGCATCCGCGTCCGCCGAGTACCACGTACCGCTCAGCGTCCTGCTGGGCGTGTCCTATCTGCAGTCGCGCTGGGACGGGCACGACGGCGCCCCGAGCGTGACCGGCGGCTACGGGCCGATGCACCTGACCGACGCGCGCACCGCGCTCGCCGAGGCCCCGCACCACGGCGAGGGCACGGAGGACGCACGCGGGGACGACGCGCGGGCGGCTCTGCACCCCGAGGCGAAGGTGCCGGCGGACTCGGCCCTGCCCGCCCGGCTGAAGACGCTGCCCGAGGCGGCCGAGCTGACCGGGATCCCCGCCGGGCGGCTGCGTGCGGACGAGTCGGCGAACATCGCGGGCGGCGCGGCCCTGCTGGCGGCCGCCCAGAAGAAGCTCGGCGAGCCGCTGAGCGCGGATCCGGCTGCCTGGTACGGCGCGGTGGCCCGGTTCTCCGGCGCGGACGACAGCGCGACGGCGGCGGCCTACGCCGACGATGTGTACAACGTGATCCGCTCCGGTGAGCGGCGCACCACCGATACGGGCCAGCGGGTCGTCCTGGCCGCGCGGCCCGGCGTTGCCCCCCGCACCGCCCAGCTGGCGCGGACGGCCCTGCCGCACCGCTCAGCGAAGGGTACGGAGTGCCCGGCCTCGGTGTCCTGCGAGTGGATCCCGGCGCCGTACGAGGAGTTCGGCGGTGACGACTACGGCAACCACGACCTGGGCGACCGGCCGAAGGCGCAGTCCATCCGGTACATCGTCATCCACGACACGGAGGGCCGCTGGGACGGCGTCCTCAACCTGATCCAGGACCCCACCTATGTGTCCTGGAACTACACGCTGCGCTCCACCGACGGGCACATCGCCCAGCACGTGAAGGCCAAGGACGTGGCCTGGCACGCGGGCAACTGGTACATCAACGCCAAGTCGATCGGCCTGGAGCACGAAGGTTTCCTCGCCTCGCCGGACGCCTGGTACACGGAGGCGATGTACCGGTCCTCGGCGCGGCTGGTGAAGTACCTCGCGAACAAGTACGGCATCCCGCTGGACCGGCAGCACATCCTCGGCCACGACACCGTACCGGGACCGACCACCTCGAACATCCCGGGCATGCACACCGACCCGGGCCCGTACTGGGACTGGCGGCACTACTTCAAGCTGCTGGGCCGCCCGTTCCACCCGTCCGCGGGCAAGAACGGCGGCCTGGTGACGATCCGCCCCGACTACGCGGCGAACCGGCCCGAGTACACGGGCTGCGTCACCAGCGGCGGGCCGTGCGCGGCGCACGGCTCCAGCGAGGTGCGGCTGTACTCGCAGCCCGCCACCTCCTCGCCGCTGATCAAGGACATCGGCCTCAGGCCGGACGGCAGCCCGTCGACGATCGACGTGAACGACGTGGCCTCGCGGGTGGAGACCGGGCAGCAGTACGCGGTCGCCGACCGGCGGGGCGACTGGACGGCGATCTGGTACCTGGGCCAGAAGGCCTGGTTCCAGAACCCGGCGAAGAAGCCGGCGGCGGTGAACGCGGCCGGCACGGTGGTGACGCCGAAGGCCGGGCTGGACAGCGTGCCGGTGTACGGCAGGGCCTACCCGGAGAAGGGGGCCTATCCGGCGGGCGTGCCCGTCCAGGCGGTGTCGCCGCTGCCGTACAAGCTGCTCGCGGGCCAGAAGTACGTGGTGGGCGACCTGCAGCCGGGTGAGTACTACTACTCGGCCACCTTCACCACGGAGTCGCACCGGGTGGTGGTCGGCAAGGACATGTACTACCAGATCCAGTTCGGCCACCGGGTGGCGTTCGTGCGGGCCGAGGACGTGCGGGTGGAGCCGTCGTCCCGGTAGCGGGCCGAGGTCGTCCGCCGTACGAGAACGTGAGGGGGCCGGTCCCGTGGAGCCGGCCCTTTCGCGTGGCGCCCGGTCAGCCCTGCTGGAACAGCTCGGCGGGCAGCGGCTTGAGCAGGGCGTACAGGTCGTCGGTGATCGGCCGGTCCCAGGCGGCGATGGTGACCAGGACGCCGTCGCTGCGGTCGAACTGCACGCAGGAGATACGGCTCTCGGAGAGCTTGAGCCGGCGCACGATCAGGAGGTTGTCGCCCTGGAGCACGGGCATGTCCTCGCTGCCGACGACGGTGACCTCCTCGTCGTTCTCCAGGGCCAGCAGCAGCTGCGCCACCTCGAAGGGCACCTCGCCCTCGGCGACCTCGCGGGCGACCGAGCCCTCGGGCAGATTGCCGATGATCATCGCGGTGCCGCGGCCGCCGAACAGGTCGTAACGCAGGAACACGCCCTGGCAGGTGCCGTCTGGCGCGGGCAGCAGACCGGCGCCCAGGTTGCCGGGCCAGTCGCCCGGGTCCATGGCCAGGACGTCGAAGTCGGGCCCGGCGGGCGTGGCGTTACGGCGGCGGAGGAACGACATGCCGCCATGGTACGTGCCCCGGCCTGTCACGTGGCGTGAGGGAGGCCACCGACCGGGGGTGGAATCACCCGGTGCCGTGCACGCGGCGGCGCGCGTGGTGGCGGCCCGCCTCCGCCGGCCGTCGGCACTGGTCGGGAAGGCGATCAGCGACACGGGCGGGCCCCACCGCGTGGGCGGTGTGAGCGAGCCCCACCGCGTCCGCGGTGCGGCCCGCCTCCTCGGTCCGGTGCCGTGTGGGCGGGACGTGGGTGCGGGCGGCGGGCGGGTCGGTGCCGGCGCCGCTCGGCGGGCCGGGTCGCACGGAGTGAGCGAGGAAGCCGCGCGGCGGGAGTGAGGAGTGGGGGGTCGGCGGCGCGGGCGGGTGCCTCGGCGCTCGGTTCGGTGCCGGCGGCCGGTCGGCGGGGTGCCACGCCGACCGTCGTGGCGGAGGTGGTCGGGGCGAGGCCCGGAGCGAACCGCCGCGCGTCCCGGCCCGGCGAGTCCGGCCTCGTCCCGACGGCAGGGGAGCCGGTCGCCGTGACCAGGCGGTGTCGCCGTCACCCCGTCCCGCGGCGACGGCGACGGCGACATCGCCCGAACACGGGAGCCTGCCACACCTCCTGGTCCCCCCTCGACCGCGACCGCGCCATCACCTTGCGTCAGGAACCTGTCGTACTCCCCGGTGACCAGCGCCACCCCCACCAGCCGTCGCCCGAGCAGCCGTCGTCACTCCTCTGGCGGTGACGGGGGGATCACCGCGATCGGGCTCGCCGCGTGCAGCAGGACGGCCTGGGTGACGGAGCCCATCATGCGGGCCGGTGCCAGCAGGCGCCGGCGGTGGCGCCCGACCACGACCAGTTCGGCGTCGCGGGAGGCGGCGACCAGCAGGCCGGCCGCGTCGCCGGGCGCCACGTGGGGCTCGGCGAGCACGTCGGGGTGGCGGGCGCGGTGCGGGGTGAGGAAGCCCTCGGTCAGCGTCCGGGTCTCGTTCTCCACGGCGCCCTGGTCGACCATGAGCGTGGTGACTTCCGCCGGGGCCGCCCAGGCCGGGGGCGGCCACGGGTAGGCGGCGACCACCTGGAGCCGGGCCCCGCGCAGGGCGGCCTCCGTGAAGGCGAAGTCGAGCAAGGCCTCGTCGGGGCTGTCGACGTTGACGCCGACGACCACCCGCGGCCCCGGGCCGGCCGCCGTCTCACCGTGGACCTCGCGGCCGGGCCGGGGCACCACGACGACCGGGCACTCGGCGTCGCGGGCCGCGGCCAGGCTGCTGGAGCCGAGCAGCAGGCTGGCGAAGCCGCCGCGCCCTCGCGAGCCGAGTACCAACAGCTGTGCGCCGGCGGCGAGTTCGGGCAGCAGCGCGCTCGGAAACCCATCAAGACCGGCGTACTCGACCTCCGTCCCGGAGGTGCGCTCGCCCAGGTGGGCGCGTGCCTGCTCGAGCACCGGATCCCCGTCGTCGCCGGGCGGTCCGGCGACGAGGACGTCGGGCTGGGTCAGGGCCGCGTACTGACGGACGTGGACCGCCCGCAGGGGCGCCCCGCGCCGCCGGGCGGCGTCGAGGGCCCAGTCCAGGGCGCGCAGGCTGTCGTCGGAGCCGTCGACGGCGGCGACGACCGGTGGGGTGCTCATGAGTTCCTCTCCTCCGGATGGCGACCTCCCCGCTGGCCCGGCGTCACTCGGCCGCCGGCCCCAGCGGGGCTTTCAAGGTCCCCTGTCCCCGAACACGAGGGGAAACACCCCTGCCCGCGTCCGGTCAGGTGAGATCGAACTCCCCGTGCCGCGCACCTGACATGAACGCGCCCCACTCCGCGGGGGTGAAGATCAGGGAGGGGCTTTCCGGGCTGCCGCCGTTGCGCATCGCGATGAATCCCTCGACGAAGGCGATCTGGACATCTCCCAGCCCGCCGCTGCTGGACTGCCACTGCGCGCCGCTGAGATCCAGTTCCGGCTTGTCCCATCCCGCGAGCGGGTGCTGCTGGACAGTTGTCTCGGCCACGTCCGTGCTCCTCCCCAATCGTCGTCCGCGGGTCAGCCTAGCCATCGAGTCCCGGCGTCAACAGGCCACGTGAGGGGGACTTTTCAGGAGGGGCGTCAGGCCGCGTCGGGGAGCCGTGCGCGGATGTGCAGATGGCCGTCGAGCGGGTAGTCGGGCGGTGCCGCCGGCAGGATCCCGGCCTGCTCGTAGCCGCATTTCCGCGCGACCCGGCAGGAGGCCGTGTTGTCCACCTGGTGCAACAGCTCCAGCCGGGTCAGCCCCCGTCCGCGAACCTGGCGAAGGCCCAGTCGGTCAGGGCCAGCAGGGCCCGGGGTGCCACTCCCCTGCCGCGCGCGTGCGCCGCGGTCCAGTAGCCCACCTCGGCGGACGGGACGCCGGGGCGGACGCCCTTGACGACGGCGTGGCCCACCAACCGCTCGCGTGCCTCGGGCCCCTCCCGGCCCTCGGGGCCCTGGGCCTCCAGGACGGCGAACGCGAAGCGTTCCCCCGTCTCCCAGTCCCGTTGCCGCTCCCGGATCCACCGGGCCGCGCCGGTCTCGTCGTCCACGGCCGGACCGCCCCAGCGGCGCAGCGTCTCGTCCCGGTACGCCCCCACCAGGTCGACGGCGTCCGCAGCGCGCCAGGGGCGCAGGGTCAGCGCGGGAACGCCGGGGGCGGCCTCCGCAGACGGGTACGCCGTCACCGCGCGCCGAACCGGTCGCGCAGTTCCCTCTTGAGGATCTTCCCGCTGGCGTTGCGCGGCAGTGCGTCCACGAAGATCACTTTCTTGGGGGTCTTGAACGACGCCAGCTTCTCACGGGCGTGGGCGATCAGGTCGGCCTCGGTGACCTCGCCGCAGGGGACGACGAACGCGGTGACGGCCTCGATCCACCGCTCGTCGGGAAGGCCGACCACGGCCGCCTCGGCGACCCGCGGGTGCGCGTACAGGACGTCCTCGACCTGGCGCGAAGCCACCAGTACGCCACCGGAGTTGATGACGTCCTTCACCCGGTCGACGACCGTGTAGTAGCCGTGCGGGTCGCGCACGGCGAGGTCGCCCGAGCGGAACCAGCCCTCGCGGAACGCCTCCGCGGTCTCCTCGGGCCTCTCCCAGTAGCCCTGGCACAACTGCGGTGAGCGGTAGACGACTTCGCCGGGTGTGCCGTCAGGGACGTCCTTGCCGTCCTCGTCGACGACGCGGGCGTCCACGAAGAGCACCGGCCGGCCGCAGGAGTCCATGCGGCCCTTGTGCTCGTCGGGTCCGAGCACCATGGCCAGGGGGCCGATCTCGCTCTGGCCGAAGCAGTTGTAGAAGGCGAGTTCCGGCAGGCGTTCCCGGAGGCGCTCCAGGACCGGCACCGGCATGATCGACGCGCCGTAGTACGCCTTGCGCAGTCCGCCGAGGTCGCGGGTGGCGAAGTCGGGGCGGTTGGCCAGCCCGATCCAGACCGTGGGCGGGGCGAACAGGCTGTCCGCGCGTCCGGCCTCGACCAGGTCGAGGATCCGGTCGCCGTCGGGCGCGTCGAGGACGATGTTCGTCGCGCCCACGGCGAGGTACGGCAGCAGGAACACGTGCATCTGCGCCGAGTGGTACAGGGGCAGCGCGTGGACGGGGCGGTCCCCCGCGCCGAGGTCGAGCGCGGTGATCGCGCTCAGGTACTCGTGGACCAGCGCCCGGTGGGTCATCATCGCGCCCTTGGGCAGGGCGGTGGTGCCCGAGGTGTACAGCAGTTGCACGAGGTCCTCGGAGCGCGGCTCGGGGCCGTCGTAGGGCGGTGTGGACGGCAGCCGGGCGAGCAGCGAGTCCCCGGCGTCACGCAGGGGCAACACCCTTGCGACGTCCGGGAGTCGTCCGGACAGGTCCGGGTCGGTGAGGACCAGGGAGCTGCCCGACTGGCCGACGATGTAGGCGAGTTCGTCGCCGGTGAGGCTCTGGTTGACGGGCACGTGCACCAGGCCCGCTCGGGCGCAGGCGAGGAAGCCGATCAGGTAGGCGTCCGAGTTGTGGCCGTAGGCGCCGACCCGGTCGCCGGGGGCGAGGCCCTGGCCGAGCAGGACGTTCGCCGCGCGGGAGACGGCGTCGTCGAGTTCGGCGTACGTCCAGGAGCGCTCGCCGTACTCGACGGCGACGCGTGCCGGGGTGCGGCGAGCGCTGCGCCGCAGGACTCCGTCGACCGTGCTGCCGTGTCCAGGCGTCATGACAGATGATCCTGGGTCCGGCGCGGCAGGAGGTCAAGAACCTCCGTGAGACCGTACACGCGAATCGAGTTGACATGTCGTCAGATCTCATCAAGGGCGCACGCACCGTTGACACAGCCCCCGCCTGACACGAAAGTTTCACCGCACACGACCATCCCCGAAAGATACTTTCAGACGGTGGGCGGGAGGCCTCATGACGACCGACGGCGCGGCAGGCAGAGCGGCAGGCGGACTGACACGCCGCCAACTGGGCTTGGGAACACTGGCGTTGGGTGGTGCTTTCGCGCTCGCGGCCCTGCCCGCGGGCCCGGCCGCCGCCGCGCCGGCGAACGGCAGCGCCACCCTGCGGCACGGATCCCCCGAGCGGGCCGGTCTGCTCGCCGCCCCGCTGCGCCAACTCGTCGAGGATGCCGAGGCGTTCCTCGGCCCCTCCCCCAAGCACCCCTGGTACGCGGGTGCCGTGCTGCTCGCCGGGCGCGGCGCAACCGTGGCGCTGCACGAGCCGATCGGCATGGCGGTGCGCTACTCGGCGTACGACGAGAAGACCGACACCGCCGTGGAGTTCCCGGCGGAACAGCAGATACCGATGGCCCAGGACACCGTCTTCGACCTGGCCTCGATCTCCAAGCTGTTCACCTCGATGCTCGCGGTGCAGGAACTCGAGCGGGGCACGCTGGAGCTGGAGGGCAAGGTCGCGTCCTACCTCCCGGACTTCGGGCGCGCGGGCAAGCAGGACGTCACCATCCGCCAACTCCTCACCCACACCTCGGGATTCCGCGCCTGGATCCCGCTGTACAACGCGCCGACGTACGAGCGGAAACTGGAACTCGTCTGGAACGAGGCGCCGATCAACCCGCCCGGCACCGCGTACCTGTACTCGGACCTGAACATGATCTCGATGCAGCTGGTCCTGGAGGCGGTCACCGGACGCGCGCTGGACACCCTGCTGCACGAGCGGATCACCGGGCCGCTCGGCCTCGACCGCACCCGCTACAACCCGCCCGCCTCCTGGAAGCCGCGGATCGCGGCCACCGAGGACGCCCGCAAGCCCTGGTCGGGCCTGGACCGCGGTCTGGTGTGGGGCGAGGTGCACGACGAGAACGCCTTCAGCCTCGGTGGTGTGGCGGGGCACGCGGGCGTGTTCTCCTGCGCGTGGGACCTCGCGGTCCTGGGCCGTACGCTGCTCAACGGCGGCGCGTACGGGCGTACCCGCATCCTCCGGCCCGAGTCGGTGGAGCTGATGTTCACCGACTTCAACACCGCCTTCCCCGGCAACGAGCACGGCCTGGGCTTCGAACTCCACCAGCACTGGTACATGGGCGCGATGGCCACTCCGCGCACCGCGGGGCACACCGGCTTCACGGGCACGTCGCTGGTCCTCGACCCGACCACCGACTCGTTCCTGGTCGTCCTCGGCAACTCCGTGCACCCGGTGCGCAACTGGCGCTCCGGCTCCGCTCCGCGCGTCGCCACCGGCAACGACCTGGCACGGGCCGTACCGGTCCGTCCGACGCGGGGCCGCACGGCGTGGTTCTCCGGGATGGCGAACGCCACGACGGCGACTCTGGCCCTCCCCGCGCTCGACACCTCCGCCGGCGGCGCCCGGCTGCGGTGCAACCTGTGGTGGGACACCGAGCCCGGCTCTGACGTGCTCGTCCTGGAGTGCACGACGGACGGGAGCACCACTTGGCAGCCGGTGCCGTTCACCACCACGCACCGGGGCGAGGAGCCGGAGCGGCACCCCACGGGCATCGCCACCGGCTACTCGGGCCGGGTCTGGCACGGGCTCACGGCCGACCTCCCGGCGGCCGGGCGGCTGACCCTGCGCTGGCGGTACACGACCGACCGCCTGTACGTGGGCCGCGGCGCCTACGTCGACGCCCAGCGGGTCGAGACCGGCCGCGCCGTCCTGTTCGACGAGGCGCGCCCGGCGGACTCGGCCCAAATCGAGGCGAAGGGCTGGACGGCCTCCGCGGGCTGACGAGATCGGCACCCGGTCGACTTCGATCAATTCCACCTTTCCCGCACTCGGAAAACCGTCGGCAACGGAAATAGACCAGCACCATTTCCCTTCCTTTCTTTCAGGTTTCTTTCGGATTCCTATCAGCTCCCCACCAGCACGGCAGCGACGGAAATAAAAGCTCTCGAATAAGGGCACCATCCGCACAACGGGCGATAATGTGAATCCGCAACCGGATGGGGGATTCCGGGTTCTGCGATCAGTCGTGGCTGCCTCAGTGACCTCTGTGTCAGGGCCGTTCCATGCCTGATTCACGTGCAACAGCGGTCGCCGACCGCCCCTGCGGGCGCCGGCGACCGTATCGGGGGGTGAGGAACGGTGCAGTCGGACCACGGTGCGAAGGTGCGGCAGGACGACCTTCGGGCCGCGCTCCGCGTCGCGGTACTCACCATGCCGGGCGCGGGGCACGGGTCTTCACCGTGCAGGGGCGCAGGGCGCCGGTCCTCACCATGCCGGGCGCAGGGCGCCGGTCCTCACCATGCCGGGCGCAGGGCGCCGGTCCTCACCGCACCGGGCGCGCGAGGGCGAGGGGTGCGTGTCCTCAGGCGCCCCGCCCTTCGAGCACCGCCATGGCGGCGTTGTGCCCGGGCACTCCGCTGACCCCGCCGCCGCGCACCGCGCCCGCGCCGCACAGCAGCACGTTGGCGTGCCGGGTCTCCACGCCCCAGCGGCCGGTGCCCTCCTGGGCGTACGGCCAGCTCAGCTCCCGGTGGAAGATGTTGCCGCCGGGCAGGCCCAGGTCCCGCTCCAGGTCCAGCGGGGTCTTGGCCTCGATGCAGGGCCGTCCGTCGGCGTCGGTGGCCAGGCAGTCGGCGAGCGGTTCGGCGAGGTGCGCGTCGAGCTGCGCGAGGGTCGACTTCAGCAGCTCCTCGCGTACGGCGTCGTTGTCCCGCGCGAAGAGCCGGGCCGGCGTGTGCAGGCCGAACAGGGTGAGCGTCTGGTAGCCCTGTTCGACCAGGTCGGGGCCGAGGATGGTCGGGTCGGTCAGGGAGTGGCAGTAGATCTCGGAGGGCGGCGCGGCGGGCAGCTCGCCCGCGGCGGCCCGGGCGTGGGCGTCGGCGAGCTGCCGGTACCCCTCGGCGATGTGGAAGGTGCCGGCGAAGGCCTCGCGCGGGTCGACGGTGGTGTCGCGGAGCCCGGGCAGCCGCTTGAGCAGCATGTTCACCTTCAGCTGGGCGCCCTCGGCGGGCTCCGGCGGCTCCTCACCGGTCAGCGTGGCCAGGGCCTGCGGGGAGGCGTTCACCAGCACGTGCCGGGCGCCGACGGTGCCCTCGCCGTCGCGGGTGCGGTACGTGACCTCCGCGGCGCGCCCGTCGCTCGCCACCCGTACCGCCTCGTGGCCGGTGGCGATGACGGCGCCGGCCCGGCGGGCCGCGGCGGCGAGGGCGTCGGTCAGGGCGCCCATGCCGCCGACCGGTACGTCCCAGTCTCCGGTGCCGCCGCCGATCACGTGGTACAGGAAGCAGCGGTTCTGTGCCAGGGACGGGTCGTGGGCGTCGGCGAAGGTGCCGATGAGGGCGTCGGTGAGAACCACGCCGCGCACGAGGTCGTCGGCGAAGCGGTCCTCGACGGCGACGCCGATCGGCTCCTCGAACAGGATCCGCCAGGCCTCCTCGTCGTCGACGCGGCGGCGCAGTTCGTCGCGGGTGGGCAGCGGCTCGGTGAGCGTGGGGAAGACCCGGCGGGCGAGGCGGCCGGTCATGCCGTAGAAGCGCTGCCAGGCCTCCCACTCACGGTCGGAGCCGGTGAGCCGGGCGAACGCCTCGCGGGTGCGTTCCTCGCCGCCGCCCACGAGCAGACCGGTGGGCCGCCCCGCACGCTCGACGGGCGTGTACGAGGAGATCGTGCGGGTGCGCAGCCGGAAGTCCAGGCCCAGGTCCTGGACGATCTTCCGGGGCAGCAGGCTGACCAGGTAGGAGTAGCGGGACAGCCGTGCGTCCACACCGGCGAACGGGCGGGTGGAGACGGCGGCGCCCCCGGTGTGGTCCAGCCGCTCCAGCACGAGCACCGACCGTCCGGCCCGGGCCAGGTAGGCGGCGGCGACCAGTCCGTTGTGCCCTCCGCCGACGATGACGGCGTCGTACGTCCCGTGTCCCTCGCGTGTGCTCATGGTCCTTCGTAACACGCGGTGATCCACTTCGGCCAGGGCTCGGTCGGCCGACGGACCCTAGGGCTCGTCGGCCGCGCGCTGCCCGCGCAGGACGGCGACCCTGCGGTACAGCTCGACGGCTTCCCCACCGCGGCCGAGCTGTTCCAGGCAGTGGGCCTCGTCGGTGCGGCTGGAGAGGGTGTCGGGGTGGCCGGCGCCCAGGACGCGCTCGCGGGCGTCGGCCACGGCGCGGTACTCGGTGAGCGCGTCGGCCCAGCGGCCGAGCCAGCCGAGGCTCACGGCGACCTCGCGGCGGCTGACGAGGGTGTCGGGGTGGTCGGGGCCGAGCGCGCGCCCGCGGATCACGCACACGTCGCGGGACTCGGCGAGGGCCTCCTCCCAGCGGCCGAGCCGGCCGAGGTTGACCCCGAAACCGTGGCGGGCGCGCAGGGTCTCGGGGTGCGTGGGGCCGTGCACCCGGGCGCGGTCGTCGATCAGGGCGCGGTACAGCTGGAGCGCCTCCGCGCTGCGGCCCAGCCGGCCCAGGCTGATGCCGACCTCGTAGCGCGCGGCCAGGGTGTCCGGGTGGTCGGAGCCGAGCGCCCGGGCGCGTGCTTCGGCGACCTCGCGGTAGGTCTCCAGAGCCTCCGCCCACCGCCCCAACTGTCCGAGCGCGTAGGCGACTTCGAACCTGGTGACCAGGGTGTCGGGGTGCTGCGGCCCGAGCACCCGGGCACGGGCGGCGGCGACCTGGCAGGCCATGCGGTAGGAGTCGTCCAGGCGGCCGAGCCGGCTGAGGCTGAAGGCGAGGTTGTGCCGGCAGCGCAGGGTGTCGGGGTGGTCCGGGCCCATGATGCGCTCGCGCGCGGCGAGCACCGCCGTGTACACCTGGTGCGCGTCGAAGTGGCGGCCCAGGCGGCCCAGCACGTACGCCATCTCCTGGCGCACGGCGAGTGTGTCCGGGTGGTCGGAGCCGAGGGCCCTGATGCGCGCCTCGGCCACCTGCTTGTACTCGCGCAGCGCCTCGGCGGCGCGCCCGGTACGGCTGAGGCTGAAGGCGAGTTCGTAGCGGCTGGCGAGGGTGTCGGGGTGGTCGGGGCCGAGGAGGCGGGCGCGCTCGCCGGCGACCGCGCGGTGCGCCTCGCCCGCCTCGTCCCAGCGGCCGAGCCGGCCGAGGCTCAGGCCCGCCTGGTGCCGGTCGGCCAGCGCCCTGACGGCCTCCGGCGGCGGGACGGGCCGCCCGCCGGGCGTCCGCCCGGCCTCCGCGGAGCTGTCGGCGGCGGGACGTGGGGTCCACTCACCGGTCAAGCCGTCCGCCGCGTCCGGGCGGGCGGTGCGCGGTCCTCCCGCCCCTGCCGCCTTGTGACCGGTCGACATGCCCCGCGTCCACGACGGCAGGCGGGCGTCACGACCGGCCGACTCGGACCGGCGGGGCCAGGAGAGCGGGGTGGCCACCGTGGGCGCGTACCGCGGCGCCGCCGTGCGGCCGGCGATAATGCGACGGCTCAACTCGTGTGCGTCATCGGGTCGTTGCTCGGGCAGTTTGGCCAGCAGGTCGAGGACGATCCGCTCCAGGTACTCGGGGAGTTCGGCGCGGTGGCGGCGCGGCGGCTCGGGCATGGTGTCACGGTGGCCGACGAGGATCGCCCAGGCGTCGTCGAAGTCGAACGGCGGTACCCCGGTGGCGAGTTCGTACAGCACACAGCCCAGCGAGTAGAGGTCGCTGCGCTGGTCGACCTCGGTTCCGCCGATCTGTTCCGGCGACATGTAGTGCGGGGTGCCCATGGCGACGCCGGTGCCGGTCAGCCGGGCGGTGAAGCCGATGTCGTGGCCGAGCCGGGCGATGCCGAAGTCGCAGATCTTCACCGTGCCGTCGGGCAGGCGCATGATGTTCGCCGGCTTCAGGTCCCGGTGCACGATGCCCTGTTGATGGGTGTAGGCGAGGGCGGCGGCGACCTGTTCGGCGATCTCGACGATGTCGGGCACGGCCAGGGGCCGGTGGCCGTTGTCCTCCAGCAACTGTCCGAGGTTGCGGCCGTCGAGCATCTCCATCACGAGGTAGAGCACGCCGTCGGACTCGCCGAAGTCGTGGACCACGGTCACCCCGCGGTGCTGGAGCGCGGCGGCCACCCGGGCCTCGCGCCGGAACCGCTCGCGCAGCATGCGGGTGAAGGACGGGTCGTGGTGCCGGCCGAGCGGCTTGAGGCACTTCACCGCGACATGGCGGCCCAGCGACTCGTCCCGCGCCTTCCAGACTTCCCCCATGCCGCCGCGCCCGATCGTGTCGAGCAGCCGGTAACGGCCCTGGATCAGCATGGTCTCCGACATCTCGCGCCGCCCCCGTCGCCGTGTACCCCGCCTCTCCGGGCCGTGCCCGCCGTACGGGCCGCCCTCTGGGCCCGTCCCGGCGCGGCCCGATCCGCGGGGAGGCCCTCGTCCAGTATGGCGAGCCGCCGCCCGGCTTTGTACGGGGCAGGACGGACCCGGGGGCCCGGGGCCGACCCGTCCACCGGTGCTCCCGGTGTGCCTCGGACTGGCTCCCCAGCCAAGTGCCGTGGGGTGGAGCGGCGCAGCGCCGTTCCGGCACTTTCCGTACGGAGGTCAGCCACTTCCAGGCACTTGGTACGGACGGCCGGTCTGTTCCGTAAAGTTCAGAGGCACACCGTCGCGACGGATAGTCCCCGCGGACGCGTGCTTACGAAGCCCCTCGAAGTAGGGTGAGCGAATCTGCCGACACCGACCGTGCCTTGCAGTCCGGCAGGACCGCGGTGACACCGCTGCTCAGCCGTTCCTGGAGCCGTTCGAGTAGCGTTTCGTGCCCTGTGAAGTTCCGGTTCCGCTGGGGTACGTTCCCCCAGATGCGGGGCGGTTCGTGCGGGCCCGCCATCGCCCGGTACGAGGTTCGAAAAACTCGCTGCACCCCTTCAACCGCTGGGGCCGTGTCATCCCTGTAGTGGGCAAGGCTGCGGCGAAGGGCTGCGGCAAGTGCTGGTCGACGTCGAGACCCGCAGGCCGGTGGACCTGCTGCCGGATCGCGAGGCGGGTAGACGCTCCAGCTCGGCACGCTCGGCCTCGCGCACACGCCCGCCGGCCGCGGACTGCGCGGGCCGGTCCGACGATCCCGTCCCGTTGCGGCGCCAGCGCGAGACCTAGTTGTGCAGCGTGCCGGGGCTGAGGCCGAGTTCCTCGGCAACCTCCGGGACCGGCTTTCCGGTCTCGATCACGATGCGTACAGCGCCCTCACGGAACTCGGCGTCGTACGGCTGTTTCTTGGACCCATGAATCCCCACTTCCCCTGCAATCACGGACCCCACGCTACGAGGGGAGGGACACAACCCGAGCAGCGCCAGCACGAGAGGCTTGCCGCGACCGACGACGGCTGCCGGCGTCGGCTGTGCCGGGGACCGCGACGCGAGGCAGCGCCAACGATCCCCGGCGTGGTCAACGCACGACGCCGTCAGAACACCGTTCCGTCGGCGCGCTGGCCGGGCGACCGGGACAGTGAACTGATCGTGTTGTGCTTGACCCAGGCTCCAGTCGCGTTGAGGTCGGGGCTGCGATTGATGGACACGCCGTCCGAGTTCGACAGGCTCGAGGAGTAGCTCATCGACTGAATCGTCGCTCCAGCCGAATCCCGCAGGCTCACCGAGTCACCGCTGTTGGCCAGGTTGAGGCCACCGGTACTTGCCGCCACCGCCACGATGCCGCCGGGGATGCCGGAGGCTCCGCCGAACACGGTGATCGCCTTGCCGGGCTGCAACGTCGTCCCGGCCGCGAAGGTGTGCCGCACTGCCGAACCGTCGCGGACCGTCCAGCCCGCGATGCTGATCGCGGTGCCGCCGGTGTTCACGATCTCGACGGCCTCGCCGGCGGTGTCGCTGCCCGGCTCGTTCGCCAGCACCTCGTTGATGATGACGTTGGCGGGACCGCCTCCGCCGCCCGTTGTGACGGTGACGTTGCGGGTGGTGGTGTGGGTGGCACCGCCGTTGTCGGTCACGGTCAGCGACACCGCGTACGTGCCTGCCGATGCGTAGCTGACGGTCGGGTTGGTCGCGGTCGAGTTCTGGCCGTTGCCGAAGTTCCAGCTGCGACTCGCGATCGTGCCGTCGGCATCGCTGCTGCCGTCGGTGAAGCTGCACGTGAGGTCAGTGCAAGAGTGCGTGAACGCCGCCGTGGGCGGCTGGTTCCCGCCGCCCGCGCCGCCGGTGACGAAGTCGTAGCGAGCCAGGACCGGGTAGTGATCGCTGGTGGTAGAGGTGTAGTTCGGCACGTATGCCTGCGGCTGGAAGGCCTTGGCCGAGCCCGCGACGTACTTCGCCATGACCTCATTGGTGTTGAGCTGGTGGTCGATGAAGTCCGGGTAGCCCGCCGTCGACGACACCCCAGCCAGCGACAGGGCGCGCGTCGGGAAGCCGTAGCGCGCCGTGTCGTTCACGAAGTTCGCGTACGGCGACGCCTTCCCGGGCGTGATGGACGTGTCGACGTCGTCGTTCCAGTCGCCTATGACGAAGACGTCCTGCGTCGGGTAGGTCGTGTCGAGGTAGGACTTGAGAGCCTGCGACGCGGGGTTGCGCAGGTTCCAGGCGTCCTGGGTGGACCCGGCCTTCGCGTGCATGACGATGAAGACGAGGTCACGGGTCACGCCGTCGAAGGTTCCGCGCAGCTTGAACTCCACGGGCGGGCGGCCGGCGAAGTTGCTGTTCTGCTCGGGCAGGATGACCTTCGCGCTCACGAGGCTGGCCATGCTGCTGCGCCAGACGAGCGCGACCTTCTGCTCGGTGTTGTTGAAGTCGGAGTAGTACTGCGCCCCGTTCGTCACGATCGGATCGTTCGCCACGACACCGGTGTAACCGGGCATACCGGCGACGAGCGAGTCGAACGCCGAGGTGCTGACAACTTCGGAGAGACCCCACACGTCCATGTCGGCGCCCGCCATGACGTCGCGGACGTTCTGCTGCTGGAGCGCCTCGTCGGTCGGGCCGAAGTCCGGCGCGCCGAACCACTCGACGTTCCAGTTGCCGACGTCGAGCTGCGTCGGTGATCCCTGCGACGGGACCGTGCTGGCGGCGTGTGCAGCGGGGGCCGAGCTGAACGTTGCCAGCGCGATGAGGGCGGCCGCTGCCCCCGCGAGCGCGCGCAGACTGAGTTTCATCGACAAGAGACCTTTCGGAGTAGGCGTGTTGGACCGGAGGGAGTATCCCGCCCCGACCCCTGGATGTAGGTCGTGACTGCCGGAACTTGAGGCCACGCGTGAGTGAACAGGGGCGCACAGACCTGCCTCGCGATGCCCGGGCTGGCGCCGTCGTACCGGCCCCCCGCCGCCCGGCGCCGGACACGACGTTCCAGGTGTGACGTCGTCCCCAGTACGCGAGCGAGCCCCGGGCCCTTCCGGTCCGGGGCTCGCGGGCTCTTCGCGGCGGGGCAGCTACAGCTCGAACTCCAAGGGCTCGACGTTCGTGAACCAGTGCCCCCGAGTCCAGGGAGCTGTCGATAAATAACTCCTTGGTTTCTGGAGTCTGTTGGTCCGTAGCATTCGGGTGTGCCGGAGGGGATCGAGGCGGGGTCGGCGGAGGCGTTCGAGCTGTTGCTGCCGCATCTGAATGAGCGGCAGCGACGGCTGGTGCTGGGGCCGCTGCCCGGGTGCGGGGGCACGGCGGGATTCGCCTGGTCGCTGGTGTTGCGGGGGTGGCGGAGTCCACGGTGTCGCGCGGGGCGCGTGAGCTGGAACGGGGTGGACAGCCCGATGGCCGGGTTCGGGCGGCGGGCGCGGGCCGCAAGCGGCTGCGGGACGTTGATCCGGAACTGGTCCCGACCTTGCTGGCGCTGGTAGAGCCGGACCAGAGGGGAGATCCGGAGTCTCCGCTGCGGTGGACGGTGAAGTCCACCCGCGTCCTGGCCGCGGAGCTGTCCCGTCAGGGGCACCGGGTCGGGCACGACACGGTGGCCGCGCTGCTGAAGGCCGAAGGATTCTCCCTGCAGGGCACCTCGCGCACCACCGAAGGTGCCCGCCACCCGGACCGGGACGCCTAGTTCCACTACATCAACGACCACGTCAAGACGTATCTCGCGGACGGGCAGCCGGTCATCAGCGTGGACACCAAGAAGAAGGAGACCCTGGGCAACTACGTGGTCGCCGGGCGCGAGTGGCACCGGGCCGGGCAGCCGGTCCCCGTACCCCCTTGCTCGTCCTCGTCGGCGTCCGGCCAGCGGCCGAAGGGGCCGACGCCTCCGGGACCGGTACCGAGGATCGGGGCACCGCCCTTCGTACGGTGCGGTCCGGGGATCACTCGCCGCCCCTCGTGCCGAGGACCTGGTGCTGGATGCGGTCCATCAGTTCGGGGGCGGTACCGCTGCCGGGGCCGGTGATCCTGGCGCGGACCGGCCACCGTTCGCCGCCACCTCGCCCCCCAGGGCGTGATCATCTGCTCAATCCCCAACGTCAAGCACTGGACGGTGCTTGCGCCCCTACTGGTCCAGGACCGCTGGCACTACGAGGATCAGGGGCTGCTCGATCGCACCCACATTCACTTCTTCACGCGACACGAGTTCGACCAGATGCTGACCGCCACCGGGTGGTGTCGATCGCCGATCGGGTCCCCAGCGCGGCCAGCGCCCCGGCGAGGCCGCGATCGGCGAGGACCGGCGGGTAGATCGTCCGGATCACCACACGAAGCTCCGCCATGGCCTCCTCGGTACTCTCATGCGCTTCCTCCAAGAGTCTGGCCACCGTCTGGGGGTCCTCGCTCAGCGACTCACGGGCCAGGCCCAGCCGCATCGCGATGGCCACCAGCCGGGCCTGGGTGCCGTCGTGCAGGTCACGTTCGATCCGGCGGAGTTCCGCGCCGTGCGCGTTCATGGCGTCGGCCCGCGTCTCGGTCAGCGTCTCCACACGCTGCGCCAACCTCTCGGTGGCCGAGGGGGACAGCAACGCAACACAGATCCGGGCGTGTAGGCGCGCCAGCAGTGGAACGAGCCAGTAGGTCAGGGCCGCGAAGATGACGATTTGTGCGGTCCCCAGGGTCAACGCCGTGCCCCAGCCGGACAGTGGAACACCGGCGGCGAAGCCGCCCGCGCGGGTGCCGGCGGGCAACGCCCACCACAAGGGCACCGTGATGGCCGTGGCCACCGCGTTACCTGCGCACAGCACCACGACGAGCCCGAACACCAGACTGGTCACGATGCTTGTGCACAGCCACCCGAGAACACGCCACGTACCGACACGGACGGGACCAGAACGCGCAGAAAGCAGCAGCCGGTCGGCGCGGCGACGATGCCAGGACGCCCAAGCGCGAGCCATCATCGGGACGATGAGTACGGGTAGCGCGAACAGGGCGACCGCAGCGGTGAACAGGCTTGCCAGCAGATAACCCAGACCGCGCCACATCGCCGAAAGCCGACTGGCCCCATGGTGGTTCATTCGCACAAGTCTGAGCCATGGCGACCGAGCCTGGCACTACAGCCCACTACCCCTTGTTCTCACTGGTGAGCTGTATCGTCCGCTTCCCCCTGCCAGACCTAGCGTCAACGTCCATGACGAGTTCACCGATTCATTCACCACGGCGGCGCGGGCGATCCATCCGACGAAACCTGGCCCTGGCCGCCATCGTGGCCGGAACCCTTTCCACCAGTTGTACGTCCGGCGCGAGGGCCGCCAAACAGCACGACGACCAGGCCCAGCTTCGGCGCGACGCCGACGCGATCACCGCACTCGGCGTGACGGGAGTGCAGGCCCACCTGGTCACCCCTGACGGCCGGAACCTGACCGCCACAAGCGGCGTCGCCGACCTGACGGCCCGGCGGCCGGTCCCCTCGAACGGCTACTTCCGGATAGCCAGCGTCACCAAGGCGTTCGTGGCCACCGTGATCCTGCAACTCGCCGGCGACGGCAAGCTCTCCCTGAACGACACGGTCGAGCGATGGTTGCCCGGCGTGGTGTCCGGAAACGGCAATGACGGCCGCGCGATCACCATCCGCCAACTGCTCCAGCACACCAGCGGCCTTCACGACGACTACCCCGACCACACCTCGGCGAAGAACTTCTACCAGCACCGATACGACACCTACACCCCCGAGCAGACCGTCGGCCGAGCGATGCGCCACCGGCCGGACTTCCAGCCCGGCAAGGACTGGAATTACTCCAACACGGGCTACGTCCTGCTCGGCATGATCATCCAGCGGGTCACCGGACACCCGTGGCATCAGGAGGTACAGGATCGGATCGTCCGGCCGCTCGGCCTCAAGCACACCTTCTGGCCGGGTACTTCACCCAAGCTGCCCCAGCCACACGCCGAGACCTACCAAAGGTTCAAGCCCGGCGAACCGCCCGTGGACGTCACCGAGCAGGTCGGCTCGGGCACCAATGGAGAGGCCGGACTCGTCTCCACCACCGCCGATATCAACCGATTCTTCCGCGCACTGCTCGGCGGCCGGCTCCTGCCCCCGGCGCAGCTGACGCAGATGAAACAGACCAGCCCAGTCAGCAAGGAGTTCGAGCAGCTCATGCCGGGCGTCCGTGATGGGCTGGGACTCTTCTCGCGCCCACTGTCGTGCGGCGGCACGTACTGGGGCCACGAGGGCGGCGATTCCGGGTGGATCACAGCCGACGGTGTCACCGCCGACGGCCGGCGCAGCGTCACAGTCTCGTTGTCGGGCGTGTTCGCCCAATCGGCGGACGACGTCCTGCACGTGGAACAGGCCGCAAGCAAGCTGGTCGACGACGCCCTGTGCGCGACTCCGAACGCCGACCATCAGCGGCGTTGAGGTCCTCCGCATGGAGCGGGTACGGGCCATCTGCGCGGCGCACGATCCGGAATCAGGAAGGCCGGGCGGCGACGGCGGCGTTCGCACTCCCGCAGCGGATCCGGCGTCATCTTGACTACATCGCCTGGCTGGTCGATAGATAAAACACCGGCTCCGGAGTCAACCCCCGAACGTCTCCGGCTTCATCTTCTGGTGCAGATGGTGGACACAGTCGGGCCCCTGCCTTCTTGCGGGCTGCTTCCGCCCGCTCGTCCGCCGGTCTGCGAGCCGTAGTAGTCGACCAGGGTCTTGAGGGCGTGGGCCTCTTCAAGGTCGGTCATGTCGTCGCGGTGGTGGTTCGCGACGAACGCGGCCTCGAGGAGGGCTTCATCCGTGGCGACGCGACCGTTGTCGACGCGGACCGGGACGGTGGCCATTCCGACGCGGCGAGCGGACTCGAGGCCGCGATGGCCGTCGCCGACGATGTACTGCGCCCCGTCGTCCAGGTCGTCGGCGCGGTCCGGCCGGTTGCGCAGGTAGGCCTCGACCGTGGCAACGGCGTTGGGAATGATGATGCCGACCTCGCGGACGGTCTGCACCGTCTCGTCGAGGTTGCGCAGGTGGTTGCGCGGGTTGTCGGGGTTGTCGCTGATGAGGGTGACCGGCAGTTCGGTGATGGCCGCTGCGGTCGACTCCTCTCCACCGATGGTCTTGTCGATGAGGTTGCGTCGGGAGGACCGGGCTCCGCGGGCCGCGCCGAACGCGGGTGCCGATCGGAGTATTCGGCCTTGCTCAACGGGTTGCTCCCCTCGCTACCTGTCGCATGGCTTCCGCCTGGTCACTCTGCGGGCGGGTGCCGTGGGGGCCAGTTGGATACGCGGACGCAGAGAGAACGAACTGGCGCGCACCCGCGCGGTCGCCGAGGTGACGCAGCGTGTGCTGCTGAAGCCGCTGCCACCGCGTCTGGGTGATCTGGCGCTGGCGTCGGTCCGTCTGGCGGCCGACGAGGACGCTGCCGTCGGCGGAGACCTGTACGCGGTCGCGGACGTGGGAGGGCGGGCGCGGACCCTGATCGGCGACGCTCACGGCAAGGGGCTGGCGGCGCTGGAGACCGCGAGTTACGTGCTGAGCGCCTTCCGCAGATCCCTGCCCCGGCGCGGTCCGCTGTGCGCCTTGGTCGCCGATCTCGAGGAGGATTTCAGAAAGGACCTGTGGGATGCGGTGGCGGCCCAACCGGACGCTCCCGGCACACCCCTCGCCCTCGAGGAGTTCGTCACCGCCGTGGTCCTGGAGATCCCGGAGAGCGGTGACGGCCCCACGCTCATGGTCAACCTCGGGCATCCGCCGCCCCTCCTCATCGACGGCGGACGGGTCGTCGCCCTCGCTCCCGCATCCCCCGCGCCGCCCCTCGGGCTGGGGGGATCTCGGCCGTGACCATCCGCATGTGGACGAGGTCGACTTCCCGTCCGGCGCCACGTTCCTCCTCTACACCGACGGTGTCATCGAGGCCCGCAACCGGTCCGGCGACTTCTACCCCCTCGCCGAGCGGCTTCCCGGCTGGACCCGGCTCAAGCCCCAGGCGCTGGTCGAGGCCATCCACAGCGACCTGCGGCGGCACGTGGGCAGAGGCCTCGGCGACGACGTGACCATGGTCGCGGTGCAGCGCGACCGTCCGACCCAATGCTGTGGCCGGAAAGGTTTGCCGGAAAGCTCGCGGCCTCCGGTGCTGCGGGTACCTCCCACGCCGTTCAGGCTGTGGGGGAGCATCGCAAGGCGGAGCATCACCCGCGTACTGGATGTACTCGGGTGATGCGACAACGCGGCTGGGGGTCCCCCCTGCTCGAAGAGCTCGGGGGAGCCGTGCCGGGCGTCGCGAGCCGGTGAACCTTTCCGGTCGCAGCACCAGGGGGTGTCTGACAAATGAGCGCGGGAGAAGGAGCGGTGTCTGGTACGTGCGATCGCAAGGCGCCAGAGCGCCCTCGTGGCGGAGCCACGTGGGCGTTTGGGCAACGCGGCGAGCGTGCGTGACAGGCGCCGCGACGCCGCGGGCATTTGTCAGACACCCCCTGGCTCTGCCGTCGCGTTCCCGTCTGCCCGGGTGCGGCCGGGCGGGCGGGTCGCCATGATGGGTATGCGCGGGCCGCGCGCCGGTCACCCGGGATTCGGAGAGGAGGCGCCGTCGCCATGTCACGTCCCATTCCGCCCCGCCCGGCGTCGAGCGGCACCGGTCACGAAGACGGGCGCTCACGGCGGCCGAGTTGAGCGAGCGGGAGTCCGCCGACCGCCCGACGACACACCTGGGGTGGGCCGCTGAGCTCTACCGGCGTGGCAAGCGGCTGGAGCTCATGCACCGGGCGATGGGGTTCGCCACGCTCTCCCTGGTCACCCTCGCCCCGTTGCTGATCGTGGTGGCCGCGCTCGATCCGCTGCACCACGGTGGGTTCGCGTTGTGGCTGGTGGACGGCATGGACCTGTCGGGCCGGTCCGCCGACGTGCTCTCCGAGGTCTTCAGCCCGGCCCGCAAGGTGGCCGGCAGCACCAGCGTGTGGGGTCTGGTGCTGCTGGCGGTGTTCGGCGTGTCCTTCGCGTCGAGCGTGCAGAACGGCTACGAGCGGGTGTGGCGGCTGCCCGCCGGGCCGTGGCACCGGATCTGGCGGCAGGCTGTCTGGCTGATCGCGCTCATGGTGTACCTGTACGTGCAGGTGCTCACCCGCACCGTGTTCGACGGGACCTACCGCATGCTGCTGAGCGTGGGCATCGGCGTGCTCTTCTTCTGGTGGGGCCCGCACTTCCTGCTCGGCCACCAGGTGCGCTGGCGGCTCCTCCTCCCCGGCGCCGTCGCCACCATGGTGGGCCTGGTGGGTCTGCGGGCCTTCTCGTTCCTGGTGTTCACCCCGCTGATCGTGACCAACGCGGTCAGCTACGGCGCCATCGGCACGATCCTGGTGGTGGAATCCTGGCTGGTCGGCGCGGGGTTCGTCGTCTACGGCGGCGCGCTGTTCGGCCATCTGTTCTGCGACCGCATGGGGCACCTGCTGGAACACGAGGAGGGCCCCGAGGAATGAGTCCGCGCCGCACGGGACGGCCTGCGGGGCCGGTCCGGCACGCAGGAGGGCGGCATCGCCGGAAACGCCGGCCCGGTGGGAGCCGGGGCGGCCGGTCGCGGCGGGGCGGCCGGACGGCCGCCCCGCCGGTCTCACCTGCTCCGCAGCGTCTCGAGCGTCGCGTCGAGCCGGGCCGCGCGCGGCCGGTTGTGGGGGAGCTTGGCGAGCAGGACGGCCATGCCGCAGGTGTCGGTGAGCGCGGAGAAGACCAGTCCGCCCGCCACCCCCGCCGACAGGACCAGGAAGGCCGGGTGGACGAGCAGTCCGAGCACCACGCCGAGCAGCACCAACGATCCTGCGGTGAAGCGCACTTGGCGTTCCATGCTCCAGCCGGCCGAGGTCTCGCAGGCCGTCGGCCGGTGCAGCTCGTGACCCGCTGACGCCCAGGCCCCGGTGCCTCCGGCGAGGGTGGCGGCGCCGACGCCGTGCCGGGCCAGGTACACGCAGGCCTTGGCCGAGCGGGCGCCCGAGGCGCAGACGACGAGGACCTCGCCGCGCCCCGCCGCGTGCCGGATCTCGGGCAGCGCCTGCCGGACACGGTCCAGCGGGATGTTGAGAGCGCCGGGGAGGTGTCCCGAGGCATACTCGCCGGGCGTGCGCACGTCGATGACGGTCAGCTCGTCGAGCCTGGTGCGCGCCTGCTCGACGGCGAGGGAGACGGGGGTGGAGGGAACGGTCACGGCAGAACGGGTCCTTTCCGGTCGGTGGGGTGGTCGACGTCGTCCCGAGGACGGACGTACAGTACCCCCAGGGGTATTTTGCAAGGAGTGATCGTGGAACTGGAGCTCGAGGGCACGGATCTCAAGGCCGTGCTGAACCGGTTGCGCCGGGCGCAGGGCCAGATCTCCGGGGTGATCCGGATGATCGAGGAGGGGCGGGACTGCGAGGAGGTCGTGACACAGCTCGCCGCCGCCTCCCGCGCCCTGGACCGCGCCGGTTTCGCCATCATCGCCAGCGGCCTGCAGAAGTGCGTGGCCGACATCGAGGCGGGGCGGACGAACGGCCAGGACCCCGCGCAGATGCGGGCCCGCATGGAGAAGCTGTTCCTGTCGCTGGCGTGAGGGCGGGCCGCCCGAGGCCCGGTACGGGGGCCGGCCGGTCGGCGCTCATCAGGCCACCGCGTCGATGAGCATGAACGCCGCTACCGCCAGCAGCACCACGGCGAAGATCCGCTGCAACGCCGGACCGGACACCTTCGCGGCCAGCCGCTTGCCGTCCCACGCGGCGAGGACCGCGGCACCGGCGAACGGCGCGATCACCGCCCAGTCCAGCCCGTCGACCGTCCTGGCCCGCATCGTCAGCGCGGCCAGCGAGTTGACGGTGATGACCAGCAGGCTGGTGCCCACCGCCGCGCGCATGCGCAGGGAGAGCACGCTCACCAGGGCGGGTACGGCGAGGAAGCCGCCGCCGACGCCGAGGACGCCGGTGACCGCGCCGAGTCCGGCGCCGGCGGCCGCCGCCCGGCCGGGCCGGACCGGGCGGTCCGTCTCGGGCGCCGGGCGCGGGCGCAGCATCCGGGCCGCGGCGACCGCCGCGATCAGCGCGAAGGCGGCGGTGAGCACGGCGTCCGGCAGCCGTCCGGCGACCGCGCCGCCGAGCAGGGCCGGGCCGACGCCCGCGGCGGCGAACAGCAGGCCGGTACGCCAGTGCACATGGCCGTCCCGGGCGTGCGCGACGAGCGCGGTGGCCGAGGTGACGGTGACGATGACCAGGCTCGCGGTGGTGGCCGCGACCGGGGTGAAGCCGAGCAGGTAGATCAGGGCGGGGACGGCCAGGACGCTGCCGCCGCCCCCGAGCGTGCCCAGCGCCAGGCCGATGACGGCCCCGGCGGCCAGGGCGAGGAGCAGAGCACTCACGCGATCGTGCCGTCCTCGCCCCGCTGGTCCACCACGGGCAGTCCGGCCCGAACCCAGTCCCGCATCCCGCCGATCACGTCGACGGCGTCGGCGCCTCGGGCGGACAGCAGCTCGGCGGCCTGCCGGGAGCGGTTGCCGGAGCGGCAGACGACGACCAGGAGCCGCCCGCTCACCTCGGGTGGCACGTCGGCGCCCGAGGCGAGCACGCTCAGGGGGAGGTGCAGCGCGCCGGGAGCGTGTCCCGCGCGCCATTCCCGCGCTTCCCTCACGTCCACGAGCCACGCCCCGCCGGGCGCGCCGCCCGCCGGGGCGTGGCCCGTGCGTGCGGCGGCCTCCGGGGCGGTGATCCGGGCGGGGCCGCGGCGGACCGGGCTCATCGGCACTGCTCCTCCCGTTCGGTCCGTACGGTGAGTCCGGCCTTCTCCGCGGACTCGAACCCGTCGTCCACCGCGACCACGTCACGGCCCACCGCGTCGAGCAGGGAGGCGGCCACGGCGGCCCGCATGCCGCCCGCGCAGTGCACCCACACCTGGCCGTCGGGGACCTCGCCGGTCCGGCGGTGCAGCTGGTGGACGGGGATGTGCACCGAGCCCTCGACGAAGCCCCCGGCGCGTTCGGAGTCGCGTCGCACGTCCAGTACGACGACGTCCTCCCCCGGGTGCCGCTCGGCGAGGTCCGCGAAGGTGGCCCGCGGGAAGGAGGCGGGCTCCTCGCCGGGGCGGAGCCAGGCGGACGGCCCGCCGGTGGCCGCGGCGGCCGGGCGGTCGATGCCGACCCTGGCCAGCTCGCGCTGCGCGTCGGCCAGTTGCGCGGGCGTCTCGGCGAGCAGCGTCACCGGCTTGCCCCAGGGCACCAGCCAGGCGAGGTAGGTGGCGAGCTTGCCCTCGGCCTCGAAGTTGAACGATCCCGCGACGTGCCCTTCGGCGAAGGCCACCCGGTTGCGCAGGTCGACGACCCACTCCCCCGCGGCCAGCCGGGCGGCTATCTCCTCGGGGTCGGCGACGGCGGGCGGGGTGAGGTCGACCGGCGCGGGTCCGGCGGCGTTGGCCGGTCCCATGTGGGTGTAGTACGCGGGGATGTCGTCCAGGCTCGCGAGCAGGTCGGCGACGAAGGTGTCGACATCCCGGGTGAGCGCGTTGTTGACCACGCGCTCCCGGCCGATGGTCGTGCTGTCGCCCTCCGCCTGACCGGAGGAGCAGAAGCTGCCGAAGCCGTGGGTGGGCAGTACCGCGGTGGCGTCGGGCAGTGCGGCGGCGAGCCGGTGGGCGGAGGCGTGCTGGGCGCGGGCCAGGCCCTCGGTCAGCCGCGGTTCGACCAGGTCGGGGCGGCCGACGGTGCCGATCAGCAGCGAGCCGCCGGTGAATGCGGCGCGGGCGGTGCCGGCCTCCCGGAGGACGTACGAGGTGTGGTGCGGAGTGTGTCCCGGGGTGGCCATGGCGTGCAGGGTCAGCCGGGCGCCGTCGTCGACGGTCACGGTGTCGCCGTCGCGGACGGGGGTGCGCGCGAAACGGACGTCGGCGCCTTCCGGGACGAGGTAGTCGGCTCCGGTCAGCCGGGCGAGTTCCAGGCCGCCGGAGACGTAGTCGTTGTGGACGTGCGTCTCGACGACGTACGCGATGCGCACCCCGCGCCGGACCGCCGCCGCCAGCACCCGGTCGACGTCCCTGGGCGGGTCGACCGCCACGGCGGTGCGCTCGCCTCCGGCCAGGTAGCTGCGGTTGCCGAGTCCTGCCAGCTCGATCGTCTCCACGAAGAACACAGGATGCTCCCTTCCTAGCGAAGAATTACCCCCCGGGGTATCTCGTCAGACACTAGCACGAGTACCCCCCGGGGTATTTCCGCGCCCCTTCGGCGGCGGGTGCGGAGGGGTCCGGAAACGTGGTTCAGTCGGGCAGTACCAAGGCGCACGTCTCGCCCGGCTGGACGCCGACGGCGCGGTCGGCCAGGCGCACGTCGATCGGCGAGCCGCCGGACTCGGGCACGGCGATCCGGATCCGGCCGTGCTCCAGCCGCAGCCGCACGCCCCAGTGCCCCCGGTAACGGATCGAGACGCCGTAGGACGACAGCTCCGGCAGCGGGGCGGGATCGAGCCACAGCGCGCCCTCACGGGTCTCCAGACCGGTCAGTCCGCGCTGTACGAGGTCGAGGGTGCCGCCCATGGCGCCGAGGTGGATGCCCTCGCCGGTGGTGCCGCCCTGGACGTCGGCGATGTCGCTGCACAGCGCCTCCTGGACGAAGGCCCACGCCTCGGCGCGGCGGGCGCGGGCCAGGACCCAGCCGTGCACCAGGCCGCTGAGGGTGGAGCCGTGGCAGGTGCGGGCCAGGTAGTAGTCGACGGTGCGCCGCCACAGGTCCTCGTCGAAACGATGGCCCAGGCGGCCGAGGAGCACGCGCAGCTCGGCCGGGGAGAAGAGGTAGCCCAGCATGAGCACGTCGGCCTGCTTGGACGCCTTGTAGCGGTTGACGCTGTCGCCCTCGGCCTCCAGGATCCGGTCCAGGCGGCGGATGTCGCCGTAGCGTTCGCGGTATCCGGCCCAGTCGAACTCGGCCAGGCCGCCGTACCCCTCGAACTGGCTGATGACACCGTCGTGGAAGGGCACGTGCAGCGTGCGGGAGACGTGCTCCCACTGGTCCAGTTCGGCGCCGTCCACGCCGGTGCGCTCGACGAGTTCACGGCGGCGCGGCTCGGGCAGGACGCGCAGCGCCTCCAGCGCGCGGTCGAGCACCCAGGCGGCCGTGACGTTGGTGTAGGCGTTGTCGTCGAGGCCGGGCCGCTCGGCGTCCGGGTAGGCGTCGTGGTACTCATCGGGGCCCATGACGCCGAGGATGCGGTGGCGTCCCAGACGCTCGTCCCAGGTGGCCGAGTCGGCCCAGAAGCGGGCGATCTGGAACAGTGTCTCGGCGCCCTTGGTGTGCAGGAACTCCGCGTCGCCGCTCGCCTCGCAGTACCGCCACACGTTGTAGGCCACCGCCGAGCCGACATGGCGCTGGAGGTGGGAGTGGTCCGGCAGCCAGCGGCCCGAGCGGGGGTTGAGGTGCAGCCGCTGGCTCTCCTCCCGGCCGTCGCTGCCGCTCTGCCACGGGAACATCGCACCGCGCCGGCCGATCGCGCGTGCCGCCGAGCAGGCCCGCTCCAGGCGCCGGTGCCGGTAGTGCAGCAGGGCGCGGGAGACCTCGGGGAAGTGCAGGTTCAGATACGGCAGAACGAACAGCTCGTCCCAGAAGACGTGGCCGCGGTAGGCCTCGCCGTGCAGGCCGCGGGCGGGTACACCGACGTCCAGGTCGGCGGTGTGCGGGGAGAGGGTCTGAAGCACGTGGAAGAGGTGCAGGCGCAGGATGCGCCCCGGCTCCCCGGGGACGTCGATGGCGGCCCGGCGCCACAGTCGCCCCCAGGCCGTCCGGTGGCTCTCCAGCAGCTCGGCGAAGCCGGGCGCCGCACCCACCCGGTCGATCGCCGCGACCAGCGGATCGCTGATCGCCAGGTCGCGGGACGTGTGCAGGGCGGCGGTCTTGTCCAGGGTGGCGGTACGGCCGGGTGCCAGGCTCAGGCGTACCCGCTGGATCGCGCGCGGGTGCTCGTGCCGGGTGTCGAACGGTCCGGCCGCCTGGTCGGTGGTCAGCCGGGCGGCCAGCCCGATGCGGATGTCGGAGGTCCGGGTCCGGCAGCGCAGCCACACCGTGTCCGGGTGCGCGGTGCCGGTGTGCACCTGGGTGAGGTGGCGGCCGTCCAGGTCCTGGTAGCGGCGCACCCCGGCGTTCGTCACACCGCCGTCGATCGCCGCCTCGACCTCCAGGTCCGCCGGACCGCCCTCGGCGGTGAACTCGGTGCGCAGGGCCGCCAGATACGGGTCGGCCATGTGCACGATCCGCTGCTGGCGCACGGTCAGCGTCCGCACGTCGCCGAGCCCGTACCGGGTGCGGCGTTCCAGCACGCCCGGGTCCAGGTGCAGGACCTGGTGGTGCTCGAGGACCGGCGCCGTGTCCGGGGTGAGCCAGGCGCCGCCCGCGAGGCGGAAGCGCAGCGGCAGCCAGTCGGGCAGGTTGACCAGGTCCTCGTTCTCGACCTGGCGGCCGGCGACGTGGGAGACGATCCGGTTGTAGCACCCGGCCAGGTAGGTGCCCGGGTAGTGCACCTCGTCCGCGGCGCACTCCGGCAGGGCTCCTCGTGTGGCGAAGCGGCCGTTGCCCAGGGCGCACAGGGCCTCCCTCAGGCGCTCCTGCGCGGCGTCGTAGCCGTCGTAGGCCCAGGTCCGAGCCGTCGTCTCCGGCACGGCGCGGTCACACCCGCTGCGGTACTACGGCGACCGGGCAGTGCGCGTGGTGCAGGAGGGTGTGGGCCGTCCGGCCCAGCTGGAGACCGAAGTGGCCCTCCCTGCGCCGGACCCCGACGATCACCAGGTCGGCGGCGGCCGTGCGGTCCACGAGCACCCGGTGCGCCGGGCCCTCGACCGTGGCGGGGCGCACCCGCACCGTCGGGTACTCGGCCCCCGGTTCGCGCAGCAACTCCTCCAGCACGGCGGCGGCCCGCTCCTCTTGCCGCCGGGCCGGCTCCTCGGCGAGCTCCGGGCTGCCGATGCCCTCGTGCACGGGGCGCCGCCAGGTGCGTACGACGTCGAGGACGCAGCCGCGCACCTCGGCCTCCCGGAACGCGAACCGCGCGGCCTCGTGCCCGGTGTCGGAGTCACCGGCGGCGAGCAGGATCCGCTCGTGGCTGCCGGCCAGGCCCGCCTGGTCGCCCCGGACCACGACCACCGGGCAGTGCGCCCGGGCCGCCACGGCCAGACCGACCGAACCCAGCAGCAGCCCCTTCAGCTGACCCCGCCCGCGAGAGCCGGTGACCAGCACGGAGGCGTTGGCGGCCTCGCCCAGCAGGGCGGCGACCGTGTCCTGCGGAAGGATGTCGGTGGACACCTTCACCTCCGGGTCGCGCCGCTGGGCGCGCTCCGCGGCGGAGGCGACGATGTGCTCCGCCATCACCTGCTCCGAGGGACGCCCCTCCGTCCCGGACGGCACCACGCCCTCGTACCGCTCCCACAGGGACGCGTACACCAGGCGAAGCGGGAGACCGAACCGGGCGGCCTCACCCACCGCCCAGTCCACCGCCGTCAGGCTCGGGTCCGACCCGTCGACGCCCACGACCAGGGGCAGTTCCACCGACCCCACCGCCTTCCGCCGGGGCTGCCGCCTCCTGCGGCAGCGCATCCCACCTTCACCGTCGCATCCGGTAGGACACGGCGCGAGAGCAGTTCGGTCCTTCCGGGGACCGTTCGGCCCTCCCACCGCGCCGTCTCGCGGTTCGCCTCGGCTCGGCGCGAACGGTCCGCGCGCCGTCAGGTCTCGGGGCCGGTCCCCGTGGCGGGCGACGACGGCCACTCGTCGGCCAGATCGGGTTCCAGGAGGGGGCGGCGGCGCGGTCCCGTGAGGTCACACCTCACGTCCACCACGCCCTCGACGCTGCGCGCCAGGCGGATGGCGAGCGGGATCAGGGAGGCGTCCGGAACCCGGCCGGTGAGCGTGACCACTCCCTCGCACACCGCCACGCCCACCGAGTCCGCCAGGAGCCCGGCGGCGACGACCTGGCGGCGGACCTCCGCCGCGATGTCCTCGTCGCCGCGCAGGAACACCTTGAGCAGGTCGGAACGGCTGACGATGCCGATGAGCACACCGTCGTCGCCGACGACCGGCAGGCGCTTGACGCCGTGCCGGGCCATGAGGCGGGCGGCCCGGCCCAGGGGGGCGGCGGGGTGCACGGTGACGGCAGGGGTGTTCATCAGCTCCTCGGCGGTCACGGCCCGGGCCTTGGCCGAACGCGAGCCGGCCACGGGAGGCGGCCCACCGGGCAGGTCCGGGTCGTTGTCGCGGAGCTCCTCCTTGCGCAGCAGGTCGGCCTCGGAGACGACGCCGAGCACCCGCCCCCGGCCGTCCAGCACGGGCATCGCGCTGACGCCCCACTGCTCCATGGTCCGCACGATCTCCTTGAACATCGCTCCACCGGCCAGCGCGACGACGGTCGGGGTCATCACGTCGCCGACGGTGTACTGGGAACCCTGCATGGTGTCCTCCGGCGGACTCGAAGAGGGGCGGGCACGAAGATCAGACGAGGTGGTCCAGGCCGTACACGCTGAGTCCGCCGACGAGTTCCCGGCCCGTGACCAGTTCCGGTTCGATGCGGACGAAGACCACCTGCGGCGAGGGCACCCAGGAGCGCGGGCCGGCGTGGAGCAGGCGCCGGTGCTCGGCGGGGTCGGTCACCACCGAGGCGGGGCCGGTGACGACGACGCTCCAGCCCGAGTGCGCGACCGCGTCCACCTCGTCGGCCTCGAAGGCGACCACCGCGCCGTCGATCGCGCGGACCAGCTCGGAGGTGGCCGAGGTGCACAGCAGCACCGCGCCGTCGCCGTCCAGGGCGAAGTTGACCGGGAGCACCGCGGGCAGGGCGTGCCGGGTATGGACGATACGGCCCACCGGCGCCTTGGCCAGCAGCCGCAGGCACTCCTGCCGCCCGAGCTCACGGAAGCCGTCGTTGCGATACATCAGTCATCCGTCTTTCCACCTGGCGGAGCGCGTGCGGCCGTTCCGCGCCGCGTCTCCTGCGTGTCCTCTGCACCTGTCCCGCGTGTCCCCGTCCCGGGGCGGCCCCGGCGGCCGGGCACGAGAGCCGCGCCCGGCGTCCGGCCCGTCAGGCCGCGGGCACCGGGACGACCTCGCGCCGCGGGCCACCGAGCACGACCTTCAGCGCCCCCGTCTCGGCCGCGTGGGCGAAGACGTCGTAGGCCTCCTCGATGCGCTCCAGCGGGAACGTGTGGGTGACCAGCTGGGAGGTGGGCAGCCGGCCGGCCGCCGCCATGCGCAGCAGGGTGGGCGTGGAGTGGGTGTCGACCAGGCCCGTGGTGATGGTCACGTTCTTGGTCCACAGGTCTTCCAGGTGCAGGGTGGCGGGTTTGCCGTGCACTCCGACGTTGGCCACGCGGCCTCCGGGCCGCACCATGCGCGTGCACAGCTCGAAGGTCTCCGGTACGCCCACCGCCTCGACGACCACGTCGGCGCCGAGCCCTCCGGTGAGGTCGTCGACCAGTTGTTCGGGGGCCTCGCGCGCGTCGGCCACGGCCTCGGCGCCGAGCTTGCGGGCGGCCTCCAGGCGGGTGGCGGCCAGGTCCACGGCGATGACGCGCTCGGGCGCGAACAGCCGGGCGGTGGCGATCGCCGCGAGTCCGACGGGTCCGGCGCCGACCACGACGACGGTGTCCCCGGGCCGTACCCGCCCGTTGAGCACGCCGACCTCGTAGGCGGTCGGGAAGATGTCGGTCAGCAGCACGGCGTCCGTGTCGGTCACCGCGGCGGGCAGCGGATGCACGGAGAGGTCGGCGAAGGGCACCCGGACGAACTCCGCCTGGGTGCCGTCGATCAGGTGGCCGAGGATCCAGCCCCCGCCGCCGCGGCACTGGCCGTACATGGCCTCGCGGCAGAAGCGGCACCGGCCGCAGGCGGTGATGCAGGAGACGAGGACCCGGTCGCCCGGCTGTACGCTGCGCACCTCGGCGCCGACCTCGACGATCTCGCCGACGGCCTCGTGCCCCAGCACCGTGCCGGGGCTGACCTCGGGCACGTCGCCCTTGAGGATGTGCAGGTCGGTCCCGCAGATGGTGACGGCGTCGACGCGCACGACGGCGTCGGTGGCCTCCTCGAGGTCCGGGTCGGGGACCTCCTCCCAGGCGGACTGCCCGGGGCCGTGGAAGACGTAGCCTTTCATGCCGAACCTCACCCTCTTCACTCCGGGGACGGGTGGCCTTGGGTGGCCTTCGCGGACGGACGGCCTTCGCGGACGGACGGCCATCATGGCCGGACGGCCGGGACCCGGCGGTCCGTGGCCGGCGGGCACGACCCGCGCTCCGGCGCGCCACCGGGGCCGCCCACGCCTTCAGCTTCTCCGACGGTCCGGGGTTCCGCATGGGCCGGTCGGCCCCATCGGCCGGCCGCGGGGACGGGTGCCCGCGGGGCGGTTCGGCCTCGGGCTCCTCGGCCGCCGCGGAGGGGACCGAACGGCCCTTCCCCGCACCGCTGCGGACCGGCTTGGCTGACGGCATGTCCGAACGTCCCACCGGGCCCGCCGTGAGCCACGCGGAACGCATGGTCGGCACCACGACCGTCGTGACACTGAGCGGCGACGTGGACCTCGTCACGAGACTGTCCCTCGTCGCGCGCCTCGACGCGCTGACCGACAAGCCGCGGCCGGACCTGGTGCTCGACCTGCGGCCGGTGCCCTTCATCGACTGTGCCGGGCTGGGCCTGCTGTGCCGGGTCCGCAACCGTGTCACGGCCCGCGGTGGCCGGCTGCGGCTGGTCAGCGGCAGTTCGTCCTTCCGGCGGATCCTGCGCCACACCGGCCTGACCGGTGTCTTCCAGGTACTGCCGGAGTTCGGGGAGGGGACCCCGGCCGCCGGGCCGGGCCCCCGGCAGGGGGTGGTCGCCGCGGGCCAGGGATGAACGGCGGACGAGCAGCCACCGGTGGGACGAAAGGTGGGGACCGGCACGCGGAAGGACGTCCGATGCACGGGCTGGTGAGCGGGCGAGAACGGAAGAAACGGAAGAAGGGGAGGCGCGACCGGTGAGCCGCAGGACGGGCCGCGGACGCACGCGGCGGAGGCTGTGGCGGTGGCGCCGCAATCCGCTGCGCCGCCACGAGGACATCGTCGAGGCATGGGCGATCCTGGTGACGTGGGTGGTGATCGTGGTCGGCGGGACGGTCGCCGGGACGGTGGCGGCGCGCGCCGCGGGCCAGGAACTCGCCTGGCAGCGCGCCGACCGGCACCCGGTCCGGGCCGTGCTGCTCACGGCCGCCCCGGCGGCCACGCCCACGGAGAACGCGAGCTACCAGGCACCGGCTAAGGTCCGCTGGACCGGCCCCGACGGCACCACCCGTACCGGGCAGACCCTGGTGAGCACGGACCTGCCGGCCGGTGCGGCGGTCACCATCTGGCAGGACGGCCGGGGCCATCTGGCCACCGAGCCGCCCGGTCCGGCGGAGGCGACCGCGCAGGCCGCCCTGTTCGGCACCTCGGTGGCGCTCGCCTTCGGCGGCCTGGTCTACGGATCGACGGCCCTGGTCCGCCGGCGGCTGGACCGGCGCCGCCACGACCTGTGGGGCGCGGAGTGGGAACTC
Source organism: Streptomyces sp. NPDC047453 (assembly GCF_040643155.1). NCBI lineage: Bacteria > Bacillati > Actinomycetota > Actinomycetes > Kitasatosporales > Streptomycetaceae > Streptomyces > Streptomyces sp. NPDC047453. The sequence continues at coordinate 138,503 of NZ_JBEYTS010000003.1, forward strand.
GTCGGCCCGCGCTGGGACCAGAAGACGAGCTGACCCGCCCCTGCCGGCCCGGACGTCCCGGAGGCGTTCGGGTCCCGGAAGCGTTCGAATGGAGTCGAGGCGGTCTGCCGCCGCGCCGCCGGGACCACGTACGAGGAGGTGGCGGCGCATGCGCTACGAGAACCGCGCGGACGCCGGACGGCGCCTGGCCCGATACCTGGAATTCCTGCGCGACGAGGACGTGGTGGTGCTCGGAGTGCCCTGGGGCGGCGTCCCGGTGGCCTTCGAGGTGGCCCGGCACCTGGGCGCTCCGCTCGACCTGGCCGTGGTGCGCAAACTGCCCGTGCCCTGGCAGCCGGAACTCGGTTTCGGCGCCCTCGGTGAGCACGGGGTACGCGTCATCGACCGGGCCGTCCTGGCGGAGAGCGGACTGGATCCCGCCGAGCGGGAGACCGTCGAACGCGCCGAGCGGGCCGAACTGGAGCGGCGCCTGAGCCACTTGCGCGACAGCCGCCCGCCGCTGCCCGTGGCCGGGCGGACCGCGCTCGTCGTGGACGCCTCGCTGTCGACCGGCGCCGCCGCCGAGGCCGCCTGCCGGGTGGCCCGGACCCGCGGCGCCGCGCGTGTGGTCCTCGCGGTCCCGGTCGGGCCGGAGGCGGCGCTGCCGCACCTGCGCACGGTGGCCGACCGGGTCGTCTGCCTCCAGCCGCTGCACCACCTCGGTTCGGTCGGGGCCTGGTACGCGGACTTCGGGCAGGTCACCGACGCGGAGGTCGCCACCCTGCTGGCCGAGGCCCAGCGGGCCACCACGACCGCCACCGGGCCGCTCCCCGGATCCCCCTCGGAGTCCCCCTCTCCGGACCGGGAGGTGGAGGTGCCGGCCGGTCCGGTGCGCCTTGCCGCACGGCTGGCCCTGCCGCCCACGCCGCCGGTGGCGGTCGCCTACGCCCTCGGCTGCGGCAGCGGCCGGCACCGGCCGGCCCACCAGCGCGTCGCCGCCGCCCTGCGCCGGGCGGGCCTGGGCACGCTGCTGATCGACCTGCTCACCGAGGACGAGGAGCGCACCCCGCACAACGCCTTCGACATCGTGCTGCTGGCCCGGCGCCTGCGGGCCGCCACCGACTGGCTGCGCCGGGAAACCGGCCTGCCCGTGAGCCACTGCGGGGCGAGTACGTGCGCGGGCGCCGTGCTGGAGGCGGCGGCGGAGGACGACATCCGCGCCGTGGTCTGCCTCGGCGGCCGCCCCGACCTGGCCCCGCCCGCGGCGCTGGCCCGGGTGCACGCCCCCTGCCTGTTCGTCGTCGGTGCCCGGGACACGCGGCTCCTCGGACTCAACCGGCTCGCGGCGGACTGGATGCGCTGCGACCACCGGGTCGTCCCCGTGCCCGGCGCCACCGACCTGTTCACCGAGCCGGACACGGTGGAGACGGTGGCGGACCTGGCCCAGGACTGGTTCACCACCCATCTCGCCCGGCCGGAGGGGGCGTCGAGGCCACTGACGTCGGCGTGAGCGGGGTCCGCCGCCCCCGCGTACGCCCGGGTGCGCGGACGCCCGCCGGAAAGTACGGTGTCCTGCTGTGAAGGCCGACAAAGGGGCGGCGCTGCCGCGCAAGACGTATGAGAGCGAACTGCTGCGCCTTCAGACGGAGTTGGTCAGACTCCAGGAGTGGGTGCGGGTCACCGGGGCCCGGCTGGTCGTGGTGTTCGAGGGGCGGGACGCGGCCGGCAAGGGCGGCACCATCAAGCGGGTGACCGAGCACCTCAACCCGCGCATCGCCCGGATCGCGGCGCTGCCCGCGCCGACCGAGCGCCAGCGCACCCAGTGGTATTTCCAGCGGTACGTCGAGCAACTGCCGGCCGCCGGGGAGATCGTGCTGTTCGACCGGTCCTGGTACAACCGGGCCGGGGTCGAGCACGTGATGGGCTTCTGCACCAAGGAGGAGCACCAGCGGTTCCTGCGCCAGTGCCCCATCTTCGAGCGGATGCTGGTGGAGGACGGGGTCCTGCTGCGCAAGTACTGGTTCTCGGTGAGCGACGCCGTGCAGCAGGAGCGCTTCCAGCGCCGTCTCGAGGACCCGCTGCGACGCTGGAAGCTGTCGCCGATGGACCTGGAGTCCATCACCCACTGGGAGGCGTACTCGCGGGCCAAGGACGAGATGATGGTGCACACGGACATCTCCGAGGCACCGTGGTACGTCGTGGAGAGCGACGACAAGCGCCGCGCCCGGCTGAACATGATCGCCCATCTGCTCGGCACCGTGCCCTACCACGAGATCTCGCCCAAGGTGCTGCGGTTGCCGGAGCGGCCGGCGCCGACCGGCTACGAGCGGCCGCCGCGCGATCTGCAGACCTACGTCCCCGATCACACGGCGGACCTGTGACGTCAGGCCCGTTCGGGCACCACGGCCACCGGGCAGGCCGAGTGGTGCAGGGCGGTGTGGGCGACCCGGCCGAGCTGGAGCCCGAACCGTCCCGCCCGGCGCCGGACTCCGACCACAAGCAGATCGGCGCCCGGCGCGGCGGCCAGCAGCACCCGGCGGGCCGGGCCCTCCACGGTGCGCCGGCGCACCTTCACCTCCGGCGGCAGGTCGCAGAGCGCGGCCTCCAGGGCGTCGGCGGCCCGCTCCTCGTACACCCGCTCGGGCTCCCCGCCGATCAGCGGATGGTCGAGGCTCTCGTGCGCGGGGCACCGCCAGGCCCGTACGGCCTCCAGTTCGGCCCCGCGGCGCAGGGCCTCCTCGGCGGCGAAGCGCACCGCGGCCGCGGAACTGTCCCCGACACCGACGACGACGCGGCCGTGCACCGGGGAACGGGCCTGGTTGTCGTGGCTTCCGCGGATCACGATCACAGGGCAGTCGGCGTGCGCGGCCACGAACAGGCTGACCGAACCGAGCAGCAGGTCGACGACCGCGCTGCGGCCGCGGGCGCCCACGACCAGGGCGGAGGCGTTCTTGCCCTCCCGCACCAGCGCGTACTCGGGCGCCTCGGGCAGCGCGGCCCGGCTGATCGGCAGGTCGGGGTGGCGGGCGCGGGCGCGCCGGGCGGCGGCCGCGACGACCTCCTCGGCCTCCACCTGGCCGTCCGGCTTGCCGAGTTCGCGCGCGAGCGCGGCGCCCTCGTAGCGCTCCCAGAGGGAGGCGTACACCACCCGCAGCGGCACCGCGCGCAGGGCGGCCTCGTCAGCGGCCCAGTCGGCGGCCCGCAGGCTGGATTCGGAACCGTCGACTCCGACGACCAGCGGCAGATCCATGGTCCTCATCCTCCCTCTCCGAGGTCGAACACGATCCGGGCCTTGACCTGACCTCGCAGTACCTCGTCGATGGACTCGTTGACGGAGCTGAGCGGACGGCTCTCCCGGGTGACCCGGGTGCGGCCCTCCGCGTGCAGTTGGAAGACCTCGGCGAGGTCCTGCCGGGTGCCGACGATCGAGCCGATCACGGAGGTGCCGCCGAGCACGGTGTCGAAGATCGGGACCCGGAACGTGCCCTGCGCGGGCAGGGCGACCATGACCAGCTTGCCGCCGCGCCGCAGTCCGGAGGCGACCGCCTCGAAGGCGGCCTCGTTCACCGCGAGGGCGAGGGCCGCGTGCGCGCCGCCGTACCGTTTGAGCTCCTGGCCGACGTCCTGGGTGCGGGCGTCGATCAGGATGTCCGCGCCGAGTTCGGCGGCGAGTTCGAGCTTGTCGTCGGTGACGTCGATCGCGGCGACCCGGGCGCCCGCGATCTTGGCGTACTGCACGGCCAGGTGGCCGAGTCCGCCGACCCCGGAGACCGCGACGAGCTGGGCCGGCCGGACGCCGGCGACCTTGAGGGCCTTGTACGTGGTGACGCCCGCGCAGGTCAGCGGGGCCGCGTCGAGGGCACTGACGCCGTCGGGCACCGGCAGCGCGAAGTCGGCCCAGGCCAGCATCTTCTCGGCGTACCCGCCGTCGCAGCCGTATCCGGTGTTGATCTGCTGCTCGCAGAGCGTCTCCCAGCCGGACAGGCAGTGCTCGCAGCGGCCGCAGGCATGGCCGAGCCACGGCATGGCCACCCGCTGCCCGACGGACAGGTGGGTGACGCCCGCGCCGAGTTTCTCCACGAGGCCGACGCCCTCGTGGCCGGGCACGAACGGCGGGTTCGGCTTGACCGGCCAGTCGCCGTGCGCGGCGTGGATATCGGTGTGGCACAGCCCGCAGGCCTCGACGCGGACGCGGACCTGGCCGGGTCCGGGCTCGGGGTCCGGGCGCTCCTCGACGACCAGCGGTTCGCCGAAGGTCCGTACGACCGCAGCCTTCATGATCCTCACTCCTCGGGCGGGGTCCTGTGGTGTTCGGTGGGCCGTGCTCGTGGTGCCGGTCAGGCGTGCGCGACGACCGCGACGGGGGCGGCGGCGTGGTGCAGGACGGCGTGGGTGACGTGCCCGATGCGGGCGCCCAGGGGTTTGCGGCGCTCGCGCCGGCCCACGACGACGAGGGATGCCTCGCGGGAGGCGTCGACGAGCAGTTCCGCGGCGCTGCCGGGGCGGGAGACCTCGGCGACCTCGACGTCCGGGTACTTCCGCCGCCAGGGGCACAGCGCCTCGGTCAGTCGGGCGGCCTCGGCCACCGAGGGCGACGTGAGCAGTTCGGCGTCGGCGGGCACGCCGTAGCCGTAGTACAGCGGCGGGTACCAGCCGTGCACGACGCGCAGCGAGGTGCCGCGGCGCGCGGCCGCCTCGAAGGCGAACCGGATCAGATCCTCGTCCGGGTGCGCGGTGTCCAGGCCCAGGACGACGGGCCGGAAGGCGGCCGCGGCGGAGGGAATGCCCGCGGGGTCCATCTCGTGCTCGTCGGCAGCCTGTTCCCCGGCCCGCACCAGGACGACGGGCCGCTCGGCGTGCGCCACGACGGACAGTCCGACCGAGCCGGCCAGGAAGCCGCCGACCCCGCCGAGGGCGCGCGAGCCCAGTACGAGCAGTTCGGCGTCGGCCGCCTCGTCGGTGAGGATCTCGGCGGGACGGCCGGGCAGGTGCTCGGTGCGCACCTCGACACCCGGATGGCGCAACCGCAGCCCCTCGGCGGCCTCGCGGGGCACCCGCTCGGTCCAGTGCCGGGACGTCTCCGCACCGAGCAGCGGTGCCTGCGCCAGGGGCTCGGGCGCCGGCTCCCACACATGGACGAGCCGCACCGGCAGCCCGAGCAGCTTCGCCTCCCGCGCCGCCCATTCGGCGGCGGCCCTGCTCTCGGGAGAACCGTCGAGACCGACGGTTACGGTGCGGGGCATGGTCTCCCACCTCCTGCGACGCTGTCGCGACGGGCACTTCGTTGATCAGTTGATCCGCTTCCGAGAATCGCCGCCATCCGGCGCGGTGGCCATGGGCCGCTGGTCCCGCACCAGGGCCGACCGGCCCCCTGACCGAGCCCCACCGGGGTGGCCGCGCGCGTGCCCGGCCGCCGGGCGGGGCGGTCCCTGGCTGGCACGGTCGCGTCGGGCCGGGCAGCGTGGACGTAGGGACAACGACTGCTCAGTGAGGTGGCCATGCAACCCTCCGAACCGCGACGCCAGGTGGTCGTGGGCGTGGACGGTTCGCCGTCCTCCTGCGCGGCGCTGCGCTGGGCGGCGGAGTACGCCCAACTCGTCGGCGGCGTCGTGGAGGCGATCCACGCCTGGGACACGCCGTCGGTCGTCGGCTGGACCGGACCCGCGATCGATCCCGCGTTCGACCTGGAGCAGGCCCGGGAGCGCTTCACGGAGGGACTGCACGCCGTGTTCGCGGACGACCGCCCGGCGCACCTGATGGAGTACCTGGTCGAGGGCGATCCGTCGGAGGTGCTGATCCGCGCCTCGGCGGGGGCCGACGTCCTCGTCGTGGGCAGCCGGGGCCGCGGCGGCTTCGCCCGCGCGATGCTGGGCTCGGTCAGCCAGCGCTGCGCCCAGCACGCGGCCTGCCCGGTGGTCGTGGTGCACCCGGAGCACGAACACCACGGCTGATCCGACCCGCGCAGCCCTGCCCGGGTCACTGCGCCGCTGAAGTCCGGGTCAATCCACCGATGGAGCCCCGGCCACTCCCGCCATGAAGCCCCGGCAACCGCCCCGGCGAAGCCCCCGTCACTCCCCCGGTCAAGCCCTCGGCCACCGCCCCAGTGAAACCCCCCTCACTCCCCCGCTGAAGGCCGCGGGGCCTCCGCCGTGCCCACTGGTGCGTGCCAGACCAGCCTGGTGCCTCCGCCCTCGGGTGTGGTCCACTCGAGGCCGCCGCCCAGCCTGCGGGCCCGTTCGGCCATGTTGGCCAGTCCGCTGCGGCGCCCGTCGGCGGGAATCCCCACGCCGTTGTCGGTGACCGTCAGCCGCACGCTCCGGCCGTCGGTCTCCAGCGCCACGTCCACACGGTCGGCGTGCGCGTGCCGGGCGACGTTCGTCAGCGCCTCCGACAGGACCGCCACCACCTCGTCCGCGGTCTCCCGGGACACATGGGTGTCCAGCAGCCCCTCCATCCGGACCCCGGGCGCGAACCCCAGCACGGGCGCGGCCTCGCCGACCACCTGCACCGCGCGCGTCCGCAGTCCGGCGCCCGCCTCCTCGTCGTGCGCCCGCAGACCGAAGATCGTCGACCTGATGATCTTGATGGTCTCGTCCAGGTCGTCCACCGCCCGCAGCACCCGCTCCTTGGCGCCCGTATGGTCGATGAACCGGCCCGCGCTCTGCAACGTCATGCCCGTCGCGAACAGCCGCTGAATCGCCAGGTCGTGCAGGTCCCTGGCGATCCGGTCACGGTCCTCAAGGAGCGTGATCTGCTCCGCGTCCCGCCGCCGTCCCGCGAGTTCCATCGCCACGGCGGCCTGGGCCGCGAATCCCTTCAGCAGCTCCAGCTCCTTGCCGGAGAAGTCGGTCCCGCCGGCCTCCCGCACGAGCAGGACCACGCCGCGCACATGATCGCCCGGATCGCCGACCGGCACCGCCACCGCGGGACCCAGGCCGGAAAACCGCGGCGGACCCGCCGTCACCCGCGGGTCCCGCGCGATGTCCGGGCTGCTCACCGGCACCCCGCCGGCGAATGCCTCCCCGGTCAGCGTGCCCTCCACCGGCAGCACCAGCCCCCGGTGCGCCTCCGCCTCCTGGCCGATCGCCAGCTCCACACTCAGCGTGCCGGTCCCCTTCACCGGCGTCGACATCGCCGCCAGCGCCGCCCCCGTGATCTCCCGCGCGCGCTCGGCGATCAGCCCGAGGACCTCCGCCTGATCGGCACCCGACATCAGGCTCTGGGTGATCTCCGCCATCGCCCGCAGCCACCGCTCCCGCAGCCGCGACTCCTCGTACAGCCGCGCGTTGTCGATCGCCACGCCCGCCGCCACGGCCAGCGTGGCCAGCACCGACTCGTCGTCCTCGTCGAACTCCAGCCCGCCGCGCTTCTCGGTCAGGTACAGATTGCCGAAGACCTGGTCCCGCACCCGGATCGGAACGCCGAGGAACGTGTTCATCGGCGGATGGTGCTCCGGGAAGCCGTACGACGCCGGATGCTCCGACAGCTTCGCCAGCCGCAGCGGTTCCGGATGCCGGATCAGCTCCCCCAGGATCCCGTGCCCTTCCGGGTACGCGCCGATCCGCCCGATCTGCTCCTCGCCCACACCGACCGTGTGGAACGCCGACAACCGGCTGCCGTCGGGACCGATCACGCCCAGCGCCGCGTACTCGGCGTCCACCAGCGTCGCCGCGGCGTCCACGATCCTGTACAGCACCTGCTCCAGGTCAAGCTCCCGGCCGACCGCGAGCACCGCCTCCAGCAGACTGTGCACCCGGTCCCGGGTACCCCGCGCCGCGTCCAGACGCGCCTGCAGCTCCCCCAGCAACTCGTCCAACCGCAACTGCGGCAGCCGCACACGGGCCTCCCCTGACTCCCCGGAACCACCCACCGGCGACCCTCCAAACCCCCGCGCACCACCGAAAGCCGTCTCACCCACTTGCCAGCCACATTATCGGCCCCGGCAGGGGAGGGCACCGGGAGCCCGGCCGGTCCGGCTGGTGGCGCCGTCACGGCCCGTCCACAATGGTGCTTCGGCCCGCAAGGAGGACCGGATGACCCGATTCCTCGTGGCCGGGATCGACGCGTCCCGGGAGAGCCTCGTCGCGGGCGAGTGGGCGGCCGAGGAGGCGGCCCGCCGCGATCTGGAGCTTCGTCTGGTGCACGCCGTGCCCGCCCCCGCCGATGACTTCGCGGATCCACCGGTCGCCCTCTCCTGGCAGCGGTCCGGCGAGGAGGTGCTGGGGCGCGCCGAGGCGGGTCTCGCCGCGGGGAGTCCGGGTGTGGCGATGAGCGGCGTGCAGGTGGCCGGCTCCGCCCCGGCCGCCTTGCTCTCCGCTGCCCGGACGGCCGAGCTCCTCGTCGTCGGGGCTCGGGGGGACGGCGGATTCGACGGCCTCACGGTGGGTTCGACAGCGCTGGCGGTGGCGAGTTGCGCGCCCTGTCCCGTGGCTGTCGTGCCCCGGCCTCCCGCCGCCGCCCTGCACGAGGCGGAGGTGGCCGTGGGCGTCGACGACGTCCGCACGGCGGCCGGGTCCCCTCTGGACTTCGCCTTCGGTGCCGCTCGACTCCGTGAGGCCCGGTTGCGGGCCGTGCACGCGTGGTCCCTCGCCGGCGCCCCGCTCTGGACCGCGCTCGCGGTGCCCGAGGAGGACCGGGCGACGTGGGAGGACGGGGAGGTCCAGCGGCTGTCCGACGTCCTCCGGGAGCCGCGCAGGAGGTATCCGGACGTCTCCGTGCTGCCCGACGTCGTCCTGCTCCACCCGGCCTACGCGCTGGTGCACGCCTCGCGGCGGGCCGGTCTGCTCGTCGTCGGCCGGCACGCGAGCCCGCGGGCGGCCGAGCAGCGGCTGGGTCCCGTGGCCCACGCCGTCCTGCACCACTCCCACTGCCCGGTGGTCGTCGTGCCCCACGGGTGACCGCACGTCAGACCGCACCTCAAGTGCCGAAGAAGACGTCGAACTCCTCGTACAGCTCCATGGGGACCCTCTTGTTCGTGCCCGCCACGTCCGCGAGCGGGACGCGTACGACGTCCGTGCCGCGCAGGGCCACCATCGTGCCGAAGGCGCGGTCCCTGAGGGCCTCCACGGCGTGCAGACCGAAGCGGGTGGCGAGCCACCGGTCGTAGGCGGACGGCGTGCCGCCCCGCTGGACGTGGCCGAGCACCGTCGTACGCGCCTCCTTCTCGGTACGGCTCTCCAGCTCCCGGGCCAGCCAGTCGCCGATCCCGGACAGGCGCACGTGCCCGAACTCGTCGCGCGACTCGTCCTTGACCACCATCTGCCCGGCCCGTGGGACGGCCCCCTCCGCCACGACGACGATCGGCGCGTAGTTGATCTCGAAACGCCCCTCCACCCAGGCGCACACCCGGTCGAGATCGAACTCCACCTCCGGGATGAGAATGGCGTTCGCGCCGCCCGCGACGCCCGCGTGCAGGGCGATCCAGCCCGAGTGGCGCCCCATCACCTCGACGACCAGCGTGCGCTTGTGCGACTCCGCGGTGGTGTGCAGGCGGTCGATGGCTTCGGTCGCGATGCCGACCGCGGTGTCGAAGCCGAAGGTGTAGTCGGTGCCGCCCACGTCGTTGTCGATGGTCTTGGGCACGCCGACCAGGTCGACCCCCGCGTCGGACAGCGCGCTCGCGACGCTGAGCGTGTCCTCGCCTCCGATGACGACGAGAGCGTCGATCTCGTGCGCGCGGAGGGTCTCGCGGATCCGGTCGATGCCCCCGTCGAGCCGGAGCGGGTTGGTGCGGGAGGAACCGAGGATCGTGCCGCCGAGTGGCAGGATCCCGCGCACTGCCGCGACGTCCAGGGGACGGGTGACGCCCTTGACGGCGCCGCCCCAGCCGTCCGCGATCCCGACGAACTCCCAGGCGTACTCCTGCGCGCCCTTGCGTACGACGCTGCGGATCACCGCATTCAGACCGGGGCAGTCGCCGCCTCCGGTCAGCACTCCCACCCGCATGGCCTCTCCCTCGCAGCTCTCCCTCCCAGCTTGGACCCACCGGCCACAGGCCGCACGGCACGGTCCGCCGCACGCCCGGCCCACGTGACCGGCGCGCGCGAGACGTCGTCACGGGTGCCATGCCGCAGGGTGCGGGAGCGTTCCCTCGGTCTCTACGCGTCGGCCCACCCGGCGGAGTTCGAGTAGGACTCGTGGGAGTAGCGGGTGCCGCGATCCCACTCCTCGCCGGTGACCCGCCGGTAATCCTCGTCCGGCACGTGGAGCAGGCTCTCCGCCCGGACGACGTCTTCCGCGTACGGGGCGAACAGGCGCGGGTCGCGGAGTACCACTGCGTACGCGTCCCGGCCGGCGGCCACGACGGCTGCGCGGGTGCAGAGGAAGCTGTCGCCCGGCAGGTCGTGCCCGTACTCCTTGCGGTCCAGCCGGTAGAGGGCCCATGACAGCTGCTCGGCGAACCCGACGACCGTCGCCTGTGTCCCCGCGGAGAGACGGTCCGTCAGCGCCGCGGCCAGTTGTTCCGCGTCCGGGTCCGGAGCGGACGGTGTGCAGTCGTCGATGAGCTGCCAGAAGGCGCTCTCGTTCACGGGCAGACCATGACGCACGGCAGTGACAACGGCGCCCTGTCACATGGGGAACGACATCCTGCGTACGCGACGCCGAAGGGGTCGGTGCCGTCGCCGAGGATCTCCTTCTTCTCGGCCTCTGTGTAGTGCGTGAGCCGCACTACCGCCGGCGGCGCGGGATGGAGGTGATCAGCCATGGCGACATGGTCCTGTCCATGTCGGCCCGCGGCCAAGTGGGAGGCTTCTTGAGCGCCTTTCTCTCACCTCTTGTGCTGCTGTGTCTGTTCGGCGAGCTTCCGGGCACGGGCTGCGGCACCCTTGGCCCGGCGCCGGGCCTCACGCACCGTCCCGTCGAGGTCCCGTGTGCGGTCGCGGGCCTTGTGGGCGGCTTCCCCGGCCACCTGCTGCTCACGTTCGGCGTGTTCGAGTTGCCGGGACAGCTCGGTGACGCGCTGCTCGGCCCGCTGCTGCTCTTCCTCCGCCCGGCTCCGCTCCTCCTTGGCGGCGGCCAGCTCGTCCTCACGGTCGTGGAGCTCCCGCTCGGTGTCCGCGGCCAGCTGCCGGGCTCGCTCAAGTTGCTCTTGCTGCTCGCGGCGCCGGACGCGCGCGGCGTCCAGGTCGGCCACCTTGCCGGCGGGCCGGGTGCGGCCGATGGCCGGGGCTTCCTCGGTGTCTGAGAGAAAGGCGGGGAAGCCGACCGGGGCGCTCAGCGGCTTCGTCAGGCGCCCTTCCGCCCACTGCTCGGCCACCTCGGGATCGGCCAGTACCGCGTGCAGGGTGTCCTGGACCTCCTGCCGGGTGTCGTCGCCGATGCGCTGCCCGGCCAGGGCCGCCAGCCGGCCGGCCTGCCGGGCCAAGGCGGAGGTGAGCCGGTGCTGCCGCGCCGAAAGCTCCCGGAGCTGCCCGCCGTCCAGATCCTGGTGGGCCCGCCTCAGCGCCGCACCCAGCTCCAGCAGCCGTTCGACCTCGTCCGGCCGCTCGCGCACCAGCAGGTTGCCGGCCCACGCGGCCAGGGTGGGGCGGCGCAGACGACGGATTCGGGAGGCCAGCTCGCGATCGCCTGCCGCACGGGCGGCCTTGGCCCGCTCGTCGCGGGCGGCGGTGAAGTCGCCCGGCGGAAGGCCGTACAGCTCGTCGACGACAGCGTCCCAGTCCACCTTTCCCTCCACCCATCATCCGGCCTGTAGATTTTGTCACTGTACGGTCTGATATAGGCCTTTTATAGATTCGAACGGTGGCCGGACCCATGGCCCGGCGGCACCAGCCTTGCGCGGCGCCGCATGCCACACAGTGAGGGCCCTATGACGGACGTGGGAGCCAGTGGCATCTTCGAGGGGGCGCGGGGGCAGCGTGCCCTCGTGGCCTTGCCGTTCGCGCTGATCGCGGTGATCTCCCTCGCGGACGCGCTGACTCCGCCGTACGTGGAACTCGGACCGCTGCTGATGGCGGCGCCCGCCGTCAGCGCCACGTTCGCCGGCCCCCGACTCACCGCGCTGGTCAGTGTCCTGGCCGTGGGCGCCCGCGTCACGGTGGCCTCACTCCAGCACACGTTGGGGGACGCGAGCCGGAGCGCGGGGATCGCCGCGCTGGCCGCCGGCGCGATCGTGGTGGTCGTCTTCACGGCCGTACGCGACCGGCACAGGCGCGTGCTGAGCCAGGTGCGGTCCGTGTCCGAGACCGCGCAGAAGGTCCTGCTGCGGCCGCTGCCGGACCGCATCGGGCCACTCACGGTCGCCTCGGTCTACCTCGCCGCCGAGGCCGAGGCACAGATCGGCGGTGACCTGTACGCCGCGGCACGTACCAGCACCAGCACCCGGCTCCTCATCGGCGACGTCCGGGGCAAGGGGCTGGCGGCGGTCGGGGACGCCGCGATGCTGCTCGGGTCCTTCTACGGATTCGCCTACCGCCAGGCGTCCCTGCCCGCCCTCGCGGCACACCTGGACGGCAGCGTCAGATGGGATCCGCACAGCGGCGGAGACAACGGCGACGAGCGCTTCATCACGGCGGTGCTCCTCGACTTCCCCGACCACGGCGGCTGCGTCCACGTGGTCAACTGCGGACACCCCCCGCCGCTGATGCTGCACGGCGGCACCGTGGAGCCGCTCAACCGCAGCGAGTCGGCGCCACCGCTCGGGCTCGGCGAGTTCAACAACGGCCAGTACGTCCTCGACACCTTCCCCTTCGAGGAGGACGGCCTGCTGCTGCTGTACACCGACGGCGTTGTCGAGGCCCGCGACGAGTCCGGCGCCTTCTACCGGCTCGCCGAACGTCTCGCCACGTGGAGTGATCGCACGCCCGGCGACGTGCTCCGGCGCCTACGCGGCGACCTCCTCGCACACGTGGGGGGCCGGCTCGCCGACGATGCCGCGGCCATCGCAGTCATGCACACGCCGCCGCAGCGACACCCGTCCGTCGCGCGGGACGCACAACCGGGATAGCAGGATCAGGCCGGCCGCTCAACGTGTGGTCGAGGCGGTGCCTCGTTCACGCCTGAGCCGCCGCGCGACGACCACCAGATCGACCATCGCAAAGAGGGCGAGCACCCCGCACACCACGGCGATGGCGGTCAGTGGGCCGGGTCCAGGGCTGTCACCGGGCCCCGAGTCCGCCGCCCACACCGCGAAGTAGGCGGTCGCCGCGGCGAAGACCGGGACGAACACGCCTGACAGAAGCAGGCGCAGTCCGAGCGGGCTCTGCGCGGTCACCGGTTCCGTGCCGGTCCGGGGGGAGCGGCGGCCGATCGTTCCGGAGTCCCTTCGGGTCGCCCTTTCCTCATGACGACCCGGATTCGTTCCGCTCATGGCTTCGTTCCTCACGGTTTCGAGAGCGGTGCCTTCCCGCATCCAGTGGTCCCGAGCGGTCGGGGTTTCCTGCTGCCCGGCGCTGAAACGGCAGCCCGCGGCCCGGCAGCCGCATGCCGGACGACCGGAACACGACTTTGTCATTCCTTTACAACCTGCTCCCGCCCCGCCTCGTCTCTCCGCTCGATCCACAACCGCCCGCCGACCGGCGGGCGCCGACGAAAGAGAGCGATCCGATGCGCCGAACCATCCTCACCGCCGCGGCGGTTGCCTGCACCGCCGTGCTGGCGGGAACCGCACCCGCCTTCGCCGACGGGGCCGCTCCCTCCCCGGTCCCCACCAGGGCCGCCACCCCCGCGGAGGCCGACTCCGCGACCCCCGCGCCGGTCGCCGAACCGACCCGCGCCCCGGCCCGTAGCCAGGTCCGCGCGGTGCCGGCGGGGGCGCCCGACACCGGTGTCACCACCCCCGCCCAGGAATCCGGCTCCCGGGACGGCCTGATCGGCGGCGGCGTCGTCGTGGCGCTCGTCATGGCCGGCGGGGCCGTGCTCGTCGTCCGCCGCCGCCGGGCGACCGGGGCATGACGCCGCTCTCCAGGCGCGCGTTCGGCACCGCGGCGCTGACCGCGCTGCTCGCGGGCTGCGGTGACAACGGGAACGGCCGGTCCGCGACCGTCCATCCCACCGGCGCCCGCGCCGGCACCCGCGGCGGCACTCCGGACACCGGAGACGTCACGCCGGGCGTCGGCTCCCCACGCCCCCTGCTGCGTTCGGTCCCGGTCCGGCTCCGGATCCCGGCCATCGGGGTCGACACCCCGCTGCTGAGCCTCGGTCTGGAACCGGACGGCACCATGCAGGTCCCCCCGGTCACCACACACGACCAGGCGGGCTGGTACCGGTACTCGCCGACACCGGGGCAGCTCGGGCCGTCGGTCGTCCTCGGCCATGTCACGGTCGGTTCCTACGGCGACGGAGTCTTCCGTCACCTGGACCGGCTGCGGACCGGCGAGACGATCATCGCCCGCCTGGAGAACGGCACACAGGCGCACCGCCGGCTGGCGGGCGAGCACCAGGTGCTGTGGAAGCTGCCCGCCGAACAGCAGCATCTGCTGCCGGCGGCCGATGAGCTGCGCATCGAGAGCTGGGTACCCTCCCAGCTCGACGTCCTCGCCCACCCCGGCGTCAAGGTGTTCTTCACTCACGGCGGCGGCAACGGCTTCCACGAGGGCCTCTATTTCGGCAAGCCGCTGGTCGTGCGCCCCCTGTGGGCGCACTGCTACGACCAGGCGGTACGCGGCCGGGACTCCAGGGTGAGCCTGACCCTCGACCACCCGGAGACCATCGTCGTCGACGACGTCGTGGACAAGCTCACCCGGGTTCTGAGCGAACCGTCCTTCCACGAGAACGCGGAACGGATCGGCGCGCTCCAGCGCGCCGCGGGCGGCCGGACCGCCGCCGCCGATCTCATCCTCGGCCTTCCGGCCCTGGTCTGACGGGGAGCGCCTTCAGGTATCCCTGTCCGCCGGCTACAACGGCGCCGAGTACAGCGTCGCCCGTCGGAGTCGGCGATGGACTCGGCCGCCGTTGGCAGCGGATGGCGGCCGACGCCCAGTCCCGCGACGCGTACGTCGCCGGACTGGGTGATGCCCTTGGCCCCTTGGCCCGGTTGGAGCGGCGCCGGAAGGCGAGACCTCCTGCCGTCGGCCGGTGCCGGCCGGTCACTCACGTACGCCCGCCAACTCCACCGCCCTGCGGCGCAGGGAGAGGCCGGCCGGAACGACCGCCGAGATCACGGCGAGCACCGCGCAGGCGCCCATGGCCGCCGCGAGCGCCGTCCACGGCATCTCGATGGACGTCCCCACCGAGAGCAGGCCCAGCGCGGCCCACATGCCCGTCAAGTTGAGCCCGGCGACCAGCGCTCCCAGCACTCCGCCGACCGTGACCACCATCAGCGCCTCGGCGCCGATCAGCCGCAGCACCTGCCACGTGGTGGCCCCGGCCAGCCGTAGCACGGCCAGGTCGCGGACCCGGTCGGAGGTCGCCATGACCATGGTGTTGGCCAGTGAGATGCCGGTGTCGAGGAGGGCGATCCCGAGGACCAGGAAGAAGCCCGACCGGGTGGTCCGGTCGCTCTGGGGGGGGTACGTCTCCCGCATCCAGGCGTCCCGGGTGAGGACCTGCCCGCCCGACACCCGCACCGCCTCCCGGAGACCGGCGGCCACGGTGCCCGTACCGGCACCGTTCGCGAGGCGTACGTCGACCCGGTCGACGGGCGCCGCGGGGGCGTTGCGCGGGGTGACGTAGACGCCGTTGTCGCCGGTGCCGACGGTCATGACCGCGGCGCTCTGTGCCATCCATAAAGTGCGACTTGGGGTGTTTAGTGCGGGTTCCTACGGTCACGTGAAGTGAAGGGAGTGGAGGACCCGGCACAGCGAAAGGGCAGACCTATGACGGAGTTCCATCCCGCCACCACGACGGACTCCGGCGCGCCGGTGGAGAGTGATGAGCACTCTCTCACCCTGGGCCCGGGCGGGCCGGTCCTGCTGCAGGACGCCTACCTGATCGAGCAGATGGCCCAGTTCAACCGGGAGCGGATTCCCGAGCGCCAGCCGCACGCCAAGGGGAGCGGCGCCTTCGGCCACTTCGAGGTGATCGAGGACGTCAGCGCCTACACCATGGCAGCCGTATTCCAACCGGGCACCCGCACCGACCTGGTCATTCGCTTCTCGACGGTCGCCGGCGAACGGGGCAGCCCCGACACCTGGCGCGACCCTCGCGGCTTCGCGGTGAAGTTCTACACCACCGTGGGCAACTACGACATGGTCGGCAACAACACGCCGGTGTTCTTCGTGAAGGACCCGATGAAGTTCCAGCATTTCATCCGCTCTCAGAAGCGCCGCGCGGACAACAACCTGCGCGATCACGACATGCAGTGGGACTTCTGGACGCTCTCGCCGGAGTCCGCGCATCAGGTGACCTGGCTGATGGGAGACCGTGGCATTCCCCGCACCTGGCGCCACATGAACGGCTACACCTCCCACACCTACATGTGGCTCAACGCCAAGGGCGAGCGGTTCTGGGTGAAGTACCACTTCAAGACCGACCAGGGGATCGAGTTCTTCACCCAGCACGAGGGTGACCAGATGGCCGCCGTCGACACGGACTACCACATGCGCGATCTCTTCGAGCACATCCGTGACGGCGACTTCCCCAGTTGGACGCTGTACGTGCAGGTCATGCCGTACGCGGAGGCCGCGCACTACCGCTTCAACCCGTTCGACCTCACCAAAGTGTGGCCGCATGGTGACTATCCGCTCATACCGGTCGGCCGGATGACCCTGGACCGCAATCCGACCGACAACCACGCGGAGATCGAGCAGGCGGCGTTCCAGCCCAACAACTTCATCCCCGGGATCGGGCCGAGTCCGGACCGCATGCTGCTGGCCCGGCTGTTCTCCTACGCGGACGCCCACCGGCACCGCATCGGCGCCAACTACCAGCAGCTTCCCGTGAACGCGCCCATCGTCGACGTCCACACCTACTCGAAGGACGGGGCGATGGCGTACCGGAAGACGACTGATCCGGTGTACGCCCCCAACTCCAAGGGCGGTCCCGCGGCCGAACCCGCCCACTTCGGCCCGCCGCCCAGCTGGGCGGCCGACGGCGAGATCACCCGTGCCGCATACGTCTCCCACGACGAGGACGACGACTGGGGGCAGCCCGGCACACTGGTCCGGCAGGTCATGGACGACGCCGCCCGGGACCGTCTTGTCGACAACGTCGTCGGGCACCTCCTCAACGGGGTCAGCGGACCGGTCCTGGAGCGGGCCTTCACGTACTGGTCGAACATCGACGAGGTGATCGGCAAGCGCATTGCCGACGGCGTGCGGTCCAAGGCCCACGAGAAGGATCCCAAGGCCGCTGAGCAGGGAAGCCCCGCACGGCGCAGCATGCAGCACAAGGCGTGACGTCGGACAAATCTCCGTCCAGGGCGCACCTTGCTGGGCTGCGTCCTGACCGAGCCCAGTGGGGCCAACCCTTATCCGTGTCCGGGTCACCGGACGGTGAAGTCGGCTGCCTCGGTGTCCAAGGTCGTGGTGCCGTCCTGCGCGATGGCCAGGACGGCGACGTGCCAGGCACCGCGCGGGGACGACTCGGCGTCGGCACCGGTGACTTCGGCGGTGTAGGCGCAGCGCACGGTGTCCTGCCCGGAGGGCTTGCAGACGGCCGGCTCCGCGGCGGCCATGTCCTCGGCGGTCAGCCCCTTCTCGGCGAAGGACGAGCGCTGCGGCCAGGCCAGCACCTTCACGTTCTTGACACCGGAGGACGCCGTGACGTCGGTGACGAAGACCAGCGAGCCGTCGCGGTCCCCTTCGGGAGCGGAGTAGCGGGCAGTCTGCTCCTCGGCCTGGGCGAGAGCGAGGGCACCGGCACCGCCAAGGAGAACGACACCGGTGACCACGGACAGAGCAACACGTCGGGACATGGGAATCTCCGTAACCGTCTCACCACTGGATCGGATCAAGCCGAGCTGAGTGATGAGAAGGAAAGGGCTCAGTCCCTGGGGTGTCGCGGGAGGTGTGCCGGCTGAGGCCTCGCCGTCTCATGCCTTGGTCACTGCCGTCATCGGTGACTCGATCAGCTGGGTGGCGACCGAGTTCAGCACCACCGCGAGGGCCCGCGACCGCTGCACGAGCCTCCGGTAAAGCAACGCCGCACATACGCTCAACCCGAACCACCACAGCCAACTCGCGCGCAGCGCCGGCGTGGTGACAAGCACGGCCGCCGACAAAAACATGTTGATGCGGATGGACGCCTCCGCAAGCAGCCGATCGTCACCGGCCCGGTTTCGGCCGCTGCTCGCCCAGTTGTCCGCGAACTCCCCCGGAAGTGTCCGTGATCGGTAACGGACGCATCCCGTGGCCGCCGCCCCTCGTCCTGCCAAGTGGTCGGAAGACGACCAGGGATCGGCGAGGAACTGCGGGAAAGCGGGGCGGACATGGCACGGCACGGCGGCGGGCGGGGCTGGTACGGCAAGGTGGTCGGGGCGGCGCTCGGGGTGACGGTACTGGCCGCCGGTGCCTCGGTGTGGACCGCGCAGGCCGGTGCCGTGGGCGGCCCGTCGCCTCGGACGGCCGCGTCGGCCACGCCGGGCATCGACGCCAATCCAGTGGAGGTGACCATCGCGCACGCCTCGGACAAGGGGGAGCGTGGCGTCAACATCACCATCGACGACGGCCCCGACCCCGTGTGGACCCCTCAGGTGCTCGACGTGCTGCGGGAGTACGGCGTGAAAGCCACGTTCTGCATGGTGGGGACACAGGCGCAGGCCCACCCGGACCTCGTGAAGAAGGTGGTCGCGGCCGGGCACCGGCTGTGCGACCACACGGTGTCGCACGACACCACCATGGACACCAAGTCCCAGGCCTACCAGTCGCAGCAGATACTCGACGCCGAACGCATGATCACCGAGGCGTCCGGGGGCGTACGGCCGATGTACTACCGGGCGCCCGGCGGGGCCTTCACCCCCTACAGCCGCAAGCTGGCGGCCACCCGGGGCATGCGCCCGCTGGGCTGGAACGTGGACTCCAAGGACTTCGAGCGGCCGGGCACGGACGCCATCGTCGCCACCGTCGAGCGGGAGGTGCCCAACGGGCCGACGCTCCTCTTCCACGACGCGGGCGGCGACCGCTCCCAGACCGTCGAGACCCTGCGCCGGATCCTCCCCTGGCTCAAAGAGCAGGGCTACTCCTGCGGCTTCCCGATGCGCTGAGCCCCGGCCCTGGCCGGCCGCGGCGTTCGAGGTCGGTGCAGCCGGAGGCAGCGGCGTAGATCATCGCGGCCGACAGGTGCAGGCGGACCCTGAGGAACGGCCGGTAAGCCCGTAGGCACTCGTTCTCTCGTTCGCCTGACTGGTCGCCACAGGTGACCTTCGCTGCCGCAAGGCCGATACTGCCGGTAGGAGCGCTCCGGCTTCCCCGTGTCCGCCCGTCCGAGTCTCCTGATGCCCCGTCAGCAAAGTCAGCACCAAGTCAGCGCCAGTACCGCCGTACACCGCTTTCGACCGCCACGGACCGCCAAGATCAACAACAGCCCGTATGCGCCCTGACCGGCAAAAGCGCAGGTCACGGCCACACTTGTTAAGATCACCAGGAGGTACCCATGAGGATGCTCATCAACGTCGCCGAGACCGTGGTGGCGGACGCGCTGCGCGGTATGGCGGCGGCTCACCCGGAGCTGACGGTCGACGTGGAGAACCGGGTGATCGTGCGGCGGGACGCGCCCGTGGCGGGGAAGGTCGCCCTGGTCTCCGGTGGCGGATCGGGGCACGAGCCGCTGCACGGCGGGTTCGTCGGGCCCGGGATGCTCTCGGCGGCCTGTCCGGGGGAGGTCTTCACCTCACCGGTGCCGGACCAGATGCTGCGGGCGGCGGCGGCCGTGGACAGCGGGGCGGGCGTGCTGTTCATCGTGAAGAACTACACCGGCGACGTACTCAACTTCGACATGGCGGCCGAACTCGCCGAGGACGAGGGCATCCAGATCGCGAAGGTGCTGGTCAACGATGACGTTGCGGTGACGGACAGCCTGTTCACGGCCGGGCGGCGCGGCACCGGCGCGACCCTGTTCGTGGAGAAGATCGCGGGCGCCGCGGCCGACGAGGGGCAACCGCTGGAGCGGGTGGAGTCGATCGGCCGGCAGGTCAACGAGAACTCCCGCAGCTTCGGCGTCGCGCTGAGTGCCTGCACCACCCCGGCCAAGGGCAGCCCCACCTTCGATCTGCCGGCCGGCGAGCTGGAGCTCGGCATCGGCATCCACGGCGAGCCGGGCCGGGAGCGGCGGCCGATGATGACCTCGGGTGAGATCGCCGACTTCGCGGTGCACGCGATCCTGGAGGACATGAGCCCGCGCAATCCTGTGCTGCTGCTGGTCAACGGCATGGGCGCGACCCCGCTGCTGGAGCTGTACGGCTTCAACGCCGAGGTGCACCGGGTGCTCGCCGAGCGCGGTGTGGCCGTCGCCCGCAGTCTGGTGGGCAACTACGTCACCTCCCTGGACATGGCCGGCGCCTCGGTCACCCTGTGCCAGATCGACGAGGAACTGCTGCGGCTGTGGGACGCGCCGGTGAGCACACCGGGCCTGCGCTGGGGCCGGTGAGTCGGCGAACCCATCGACCGTACCTACCACGCAAGGGAGATCCAGTGCTCGACGCCGACTTCTTCCGCCGCTGGATGACGGCGACCGCCGCGTCCGTGGCCCGTGAGGCGGAATGGCTCACCGCCCTCGACTCGCCCATCGGGGACGCCGACCACGGCAGCAATCTTCAGCGCGGGTTCACGGCCGTGCGGGCCGCGCTGGAGAAGGAGGCTCCGCAGACGCCGGGCGCGATCCTGGTCCTCGCCGGGCGGCAGCTGATCTCGACGGTCGGCGGCGCGTCGGGGCCGCTGTACGGGACGCTGCTGCGGCGTACCGGCAAGGCGCTCGGGGACGCCGCCGAGGTGAGCGAGAAGCAGCTCGCCGAGGCGCTGCGGGCCGGGGTGGACGGGGTCATGACGCTGGGCGGGGCCGCGCCGGGCGACAAGACCATGATCGACGCACTGGTTCCGGCGGTGGACGCGCTCGGTGACGGTTTCGCGGCGGCCCGCGCCGCCGCCGAGGCGGGTGCCGGGGCGACCACACCCCTGCTGGCCCGGAAGGGCCGGGCGAGCTATCTGGGTGAGCGCAGCATCGGGCACCAGGACCCGGGGGCCACCTCGTCCGCCCTGCTGATCGCGGCACTGGCCGACGCCGCCGCGGCGGAGGTGTGACGTGAGCGGCGAGAAGGTGGTCGGGATCGTGCTGGTGTCGCACAGCGCCGAGGTGGCGTCCTCGGTGGTCGAGCTGGCGAGAGGGCTGGCGGGCGGGGCGGCGGGCGTTCCGGTGGCCGCGGCCGGCGGCCGGGAGGACGGCGGGCTGGGCACCAGTGCGGAACTGGTCTCCGCCGCGGCGGCGTCCGTGGACCGGGGTGCCGGGGTCGCCGTGCTGACCGACCTCGGCAGCGCGGTGCTCACCGTGAAGGCGCTGCTCGCCGAGGGTGACGAACTGCCCGAAAACACACGGCTGCTGGACGCCCCGTTCGTCGAGGGCGCGGTCGCCGCGGTGGTCACGGCGGCGGCGGGAGCCGACCTGGACGCCGTGGAGGCGGCGGCCTCGGAGGCGTACGGCTACCGGAAGGTGTGAGGAGCGTCCGGGGCGGCACGGGGCGGAAGGCGCGGGTCGTCCGCCTGTGCCGTAGCCGTCCCGCCGTTCACCAGTCGGCGTGCCAGCCGCTCGCCGGTGGCCACGGCGGCCGCGTGGTCCTCGATGGAGCTGATCCGGGAGTGCTCGAAGACGATGTAGGTCACGCCGGAGCGGACCCCGCCGCCGTTGGGGTCGGCGGGGATGCCGAGGCGCAGGGCGGTGGCGTAGGAGGCCTCGCCGATGATCTCGCGTGGCCCGATGTCGCCGACGACCGCGTACTGCACGCGGTCCCGGTAGACGACGGCCGCGACCGATCCCCCGCCCACGTCGTGGGCGCGGTGGTCCCAGATGCCGCTCGGGGCGGGCAGGACGACGTACGGCAGCCGTGCGGCGTCCAGGCGGTGGCCGTTGGACTGCTCGTAGGCCGCGGTCGGGGAGAACTGCCGGTCGGTGCGGCGGTTGCAGCGGACGGTGGGCCGTCCGTCGCAGTCGATGTCCATGTCGGCCTTCCAGAAGACGGCGCCCGGCAGCCCGCACACCGGGACGGTGGCTGGCCGCCCGGCGTCGAGGCGGTAGCGGCCGCGGGAGACTCGTGTGCAGTCACGCACCCTGGCCAGCAGGTCGGCGGCCTGGACAGCGCGCTCGCCGCGCGCCGCGGGATCCGCCCGGGTGCGCGCCGCGGGCTCCCCCCGGATGCGGTACGCGTACGGCACGGTCGGGGTCGGGAGCGTCGTGGGAGCGAGCAGGGCGGCACTCGCCGCAACGAGCGTCAGCGACTGGGCACGCACCATGGGGCCCCTCTCCTCGGGGACATTGGCAGGCATTCACCCCAAAGGGGGGTGAATTGCGGAGAAAACGGTCGCGCGGCCCACGTTAGGGGAACGGACGGCGCATGACCCGCACCACCCATCGGACGGCCGGGGACCTGGATCCATGCCGAACCGGCCCCCGGGCCGCCCGTGACGACGCGGGAGGCAGCGACGACAGCTGCCCGCGCCACGGCATGAACTCCCCTGCTGTACAGGGTGGTTCAGCCCGGAAGGAACTTCAGCATACGTAACGCCCCGCGACTCCCGCCAACCGCGGCCCCCTTGATGCGCTCCCGTCAACGCGCCATATTGGTCCGGACCATTGTCCGTGCGGCGTCCGGGCCGTCCACGCCGCCGTTCCCGGGAGGCAGACCCGTGCGACGCGTTCCCGCTCCCGCTTCCCGCCGCCTCCGCGCGCCCGGGCGTGTCGTGGTGCTGTGCGGCGCGCTGGCGCTGCTCGCCGCCTGCGGCCGGAGTGTCGCGGACGACGGGGAGGGCGGCCGGCTGCCCGGCGCGCCGACCGGCGTCACCGCCGCCGCGGGGAGCGCCACCAGCGTGCACGTGATGTGGAACGGGCTGCCCGCGGCCTCGGACATCGGCGGGTACGAGGTGTACCGCGGCACCACGAAAGTGAAGGCCGTACCGGCTCGGGAGCACATGGTGGACGTCACCCGGCTCAGCCCGTCGACCACGTATGTCTTCACCGTACGGGCGCGGGGCACCGACGGCCGGCTCGGCCCGCGCAGCCGGTCTGTGCGTGCGACGACACCGGCCGCCGCCCCGGCCGACCACTCGGCTCCCAGCCGCCCGCTCGACGTGCGCGGCCGGGCGGTGGGCAGCCGGGCCGTCCAACTGTCCTGGTCCGGCTCGACGGACGACCGGGGCGTGGTGTCCTACGACGTCTACCAGGGCGGAACGAAGATCCACAGTGTCGGCGGCAGCCAGACCGCCGCGGTGGTCACCGGCCTGCGGCCGGGCACCTCCTACGCGTTCACCGTGCGGGCCCGCGACGCGGCCGACAACCTCTCCCCCGCCGGCGCCACCGTCCGGCTCACCACCGCGCCGGGCTCCGACGACGGCCGGGCCACCGCACCGTCCCCCTTCCGCGCCACCACCCACCGGGTGAACGGGGCGTACTACCTCGATCTGAGCTGGGTGCCGCCGCGCACCGACGGTGTGGTGACGCAGTACCAGATCCAGCTGGACGGACAGCCGGCCACGTCACTCGTCTGGGGCGGCACGGCACCGCGCGAGAAGGCCTCGTACAGCTTCTACCTGGGGCGTGAGGCCGGGGTCGGCCACCGGGTGCGGATCCGGGCGATGCTCCCGGACGGCACCTGGGGCGGCTTCTCACCCGAGCGCTCGGTGACGACCGGGAAGCCGTGAGACCCGTCCGGGCGGCGACGCACGGGCCAGCCCCGGGACCCGTTCGGGCAGCGACGAACGGGCAGCCCCAAGACCCGTCCGGGCGGTGACGACCGGCGAGCCCGGAGCACCCGACCACGCGGTGACGACTGGCAGCTCCAAGCACCCGACAGCGCGATAACCACCGGCCGGCCCGAAGCACCCGACCGGGCGTCGACCGGCCGGGCGGCGCCCACCCGTACGGACGCGCCCCGCATGCGGGCGGCCGCCGCGGGACGTTGGCTGGCCCCGAGGCGGCACGGGCGAATCCCCTATCTCCGGCGGCACATGGGATGGTCCGCCGACCGTGCCGCCGGAGGACAGTCCCATGAGCCACACTCAGCCACCCTCTCCTTCCGCAGCCGTCGCCGCGACGGTCGCCGTACTCGCACTCGGTCTCGCCGCCGGCCCAGCCGACGCCGCCGGTACCGGGATATCCGTCACCGCCAACGGCTCGACAGTGTCCGTGACGACCAGCGTGTGCAGCCAGGTCAGCGGCCGTTGGGGCACGGCCTCGCTGCTCACCCCGGGCCAGACGAACTTCACGCAGGGGCGCCAAGTGGCGCTCACCGGGACGGCCGGCGGCCAGTCCGCCGCCTGGCAGAGCGTGAGCCCGGGCACCTACACCGTGGCCGTCGTCTGCGCGAACAACATCATGGCGGGCACGCAGACCATCGCCGTCACCGGCGGCCGCGCCACCGCGACGGCCGCTCCCAAGTCCCGGCAGACGTACGCCCCGAATGCCGTGCCCACGTACGCGCCGAATGTCGGACCGTACGCGCCGAATGTCGGACCTTACGCGCCGAACATCGCGCCCACGGCCGTGCCGACCCGGGGTGTGCTGGGCGGCGTGGGCGGGGGCGTCAAGGACTACGGTCCCCTCACGCTCGCGGTCGGCGGGACCCTGGTCGGGGCGGCCGTGCTCGCCACCGGGTGGGTGCTGCGCCGCCGTTCGAAGCTGTCCCGGTTCTGACCGCCCCTCCCGGCCGCGCCCGTTCCGACCACCCCACCGAGGCCGACCGTCCTCACTCCGGGCCCTGGCCCGGCAGTTCGGTGAACTCCTCCAGCGCGTGCCGGAACCACTGCGTCCAAAAGGTCTCCAGGTCGATACCGGCCCGCAGGACCAGGTGCCGCAACCGGTCCTCGGGACTGTCCTTGCCGGGCGGGAAGTCGCGCTCCTCGATCTCCCGGTACTCCGCCAACTGCCGCTCGTGCAGTTCCAGATGGCGCCCGAGGTCGGCCCGAAGGCCCGCGGTGCCCACCACGGCCGCGGCGCGCAGCCGCAGCAGCAGGGCGTCGCGGTGCCGCTTCGGCTCCTGGGAGGCGG
Source organism: Streptomyces sp. NPDC047453 (assembly GCF_040643155.1). Lineage (NCBI taxonomy): Bacteria > Bacillati > Actinomycetota > Actinomycetes > Kitasatosporales > Streptomycetaceae > Streptomyces > Streptomyces sp. NPDC047453. The sequence continues at coordinate 163,547 of NZ_JBEYTS010000003.1, forward strand.
CGGTCCAGCGGGCCAGTTCCGCGCGGCCCGCCGGCAGTACCTCGTAGTCCTTCTTCTGCCCGCGGGCCGGCTCCTTCGCCGGCAGGCCGCGGATGAGGCCGTCGGCCTCCAGTCTTCCCAGCTCGCGATAGATCTGCTGATGCGTCGCCGACCAGAAGTAACCGATCGACTTGTCGAAGCGGCGCGTCAGCTCGAGCCCCGACGACGGCTTTTCGAGCAGGGCGGTGAGGATCGCGTGCGGAAGTGACATGGGGATCATCCTAGGAACAGGAGGCGCACCCGCCCCGGCTCGGCGGGGCCGCTACCGGTTGCCTCCTACAGGGCCGCCGCCAGTTCCGTGCCCTGCTTGATGGCGCGCTTGGCGTCGAGTTCGACGGCCTCGTCCGCGCCGCCGATCAGGTGCGCGCGGCGCCCGGCGGCGACCAGTTCCTCGTACAGGTCGCGTCGCGGCTCCTGCCCGGTGCACAGCACGATCGTGTCCACCTCCAGGACCGTGCTCGTGCCGTCGACGGTGATGTGCAGGCCCCGGTCGTCGATCCGGTCGTAGCGCACACCGGGCACCATGGTGACCCCGCGGTGCCTGAGTTCGGTGCGGTGGATCCAGCCGGTCGTCCTACCCAGGCCGGCGCCGACCTTGGTGGTCCTGCGCTGGAGCAGGTGCACCGTGCGCGGCGGCGCGGGCCGCTGCGACGCGGTGAGTCCGCCGGGCGCGCGCTGGTCCATGTCGACTCCCCAGAGCCGGAAGTACGCTGCCGGGTCCTCGCTCGCCTTGTCACCGCCGTCGGTGAGGTACTCGGCCACGTCGAAGCCGATGCCACCGGCGCCGAGGATCGCCACCCGGTCGCCGACGGGTGCGCCGTCGCGCAGTACGTCGAGGTAGCCGAGGACGCTCGGGTGGCCGACGCCGGGGATGTCGGGGGTGCGCGGGGTGACGCCGGTGGCGACGACGGTCTCGTCGTAGTCCGCGAGATCGCCCGCGCTCACCCGGGTGTTCAGCCGTACGTCCACGCCGTGTGCGTCGAGCTGGTGGCGGAAGTAGCGCAGCGTCTCGCCGAACTCCTGCTTGCCGGGGATCTTGCGGGCCACGTTGAGCTGTCCGCCGATCTCGCCCGCCGCGTCGAACAGGGTGACCAGGTGGCCGCGTTCGGCGGCCGAGACCGCGCAGGCGAGCCCGGCGGGTCCGGCGCCGACCACGGCGACCCGCTTGCGCCGCCGGGTCGGGGACAGGACCAGCTCGGTCTCGTGGCAGGCGCGCGGGTTGACCAGACAGGAGGTGATCTGCCCGCTGAAGGTGTGGTCGAGGCAGGCCTGGTTGCAGCCGATGCAGGTGTTGATGGCCTCGGGGCGGCCGGCGGCGGCCTTGGCGACGAAGTCGGGGTCGGCGAGCATCGGACGGGCCACGGAGACCATGTCGGCGTACCCGTCGGCGAGCAACTGCTCAGCGACTTCAGGGGTGTTGATGCGGTTGGTGGTGATGAGAGGGATGGAGACCCGGCCCATCAGCTTCTTGGTCGCGAACGCGTAGGCGCCGCGCGGTACGGAGGTGGCGATGGTGGGGATACGGGCCTCGTGCCAGCCGATGCCGGTGTTGATGAGGGTCGCCCCGGCGGCCTCGACGGCCCCGGCGAGCGTGACGACCTCGCCCAGGGTCGAGCCGTCGGGCACGAGATCCAGCATCGACAGCCGGTAGATGATGACGAAGTCCTCGCCGACGGCCTCGCGCACCCGGCGCACGATCTCGACCGGGAAGCGCATCCGGTTCTCGTAGGAGCCGCCCCAGCGGTCGGTACGGTGGTTGGTCCGCGCGGCGATGAACTCGTTGACGAGGTAGCCCTCGGAGCCCATGATCTCGACGCCGTCGTAGCCGGCCCGGCGGGCGAGGCGGGCGGTGCGGGTGTAGTCGTCGATGGTCCGCTCGACGTCGGCGTCGGTGAGCTCGCGGGGCACGAACGGGCTGATGGGAGCCTTGAGGGGGCTGGGGGCGACCAGGTCGCGGTGGCAGGCGTAGCGGCCGAAGTGCAGGATCTGGAGGGCGATCCGGCCGCCCTCGCGGTGCACGGCGGCGGTGACGGTCGCGTGCCGCTCGGCCTCCTGCTCGGTGGTGAGCTTCGCGCCGCCCTCGTACGGCCGCCCTTCCTCGTTGGGGGCGATGCCGCCGGTGACGATGAGCCCCACTCCGCCGCGGGCCCGGGCGGCGTAGAACTCCGCCATCCGCTCGAAGCCACGGTCGGCCTCCTCCAGGCCGACGTGCATCGAGCCCATGAGGACGCGGTTCGGCAGCGTGGTGAAGCCCAGATCGAGCGGGCGCAGCAGATGGGGGTAACGGCTCATGTCCGTAGTTGTAGAGGACCCCGGGGGTTTATGCAACTAGTTGCATAAACCCCCCGGGGCCTCCTCGGCGGCCGGCGTCAGCGGCTTTCCAGACGGACGTGGAGTTCGCGCTCCTGATCACCGGAGGCCATGCACAGGTCCTGGACGGTGAACAGGGAGTCCAGGGTGGTGCGGAAACGGTCGATCGCCCAGTAGCCGCCCTGCACGTCGGCCGTGACGGACGCATCGAGCCGGCTGGGCCCGCGGTCCGCCCCATGTTCCTCGGCCACGTCGAACGTGCCGAGCCATACGGTCGGGCGCACCTCGTCGTAGTCGCGGGGCACGTCGTCCGCGCACCGATCGGAGGAGAAGCAGGCACACAGTGCGTCGAACACGGTCCGGGCGTCTTCCTTGCTGCATCCGCTCAGCTCCACCGAGACGGATTCGGGGTGCACCGGCTCGCTCACCATCACGATCACTCCTCTCGTGGCCGGGGTACCGCACGAAGTTCCCTCCGCGCGGCCATCCACTCGCAAAAACCAGCAAAGCACCGTTTCCCGGCAGAACACCACCGCCGCCTGCCGCCTGCCTGCTCACCTGCCTGCCCGCCTGCCCGGGCATCGCTCCTTCCGGCCGATTCGGCACGAAGGAGCCCTTGCGGTGGGGGATGGTGGAGGGAAGCAACGGGCCGCCTCGGAGACGGGCGCGGGCGCGGTACGGCAGAGGCGCCGGCACCGGGGCGGCGGGCCGCGCGGACGGGCGAAGGCGGTGCGTGGGATGACTGCTTCCGGGACTCCCTCGGCCGAGGGCGAGGAGCCGGCGGTCCGTCCGGCACGGCCGAGCGGACTGCTCGACGTGCTGGGCGTCGCCTCGGTGGTCCTCGACACCCAGGGACGCATCGTGCTGTGGAGCCCGCAGGCCGCGGAGCTCTTCGGCTACTCGGCGCAGGAGGCGCTGGGGCGGTACGCGGCCCGGCTCATGGTCCACGAGCAGCACCTCGACCTGGTGGTCGGGCTGTTCTCGGACGTGCCCGGTCGTGCGGGGGCGGTGCCGTCCGACGCCGGATCGGGCATCCCAGGGCGCGCCTTCCGATCGCCACGGCGGCAGCATCGTGCCGCGTAGGCTTGCGCGTGGTGGTGGTCAGCGGTTTCTGCCAGTGCTGGGCACCCCAGCGGCTGGTGTAGGCCGGGTCGACCGCGACAACGGTGACGCCCAGCTCGGCCGCCATCGACACCAGCCGCGCCCGCAGCCTGGCGGTCGGCATCCCGGAGATCAGCTTCCGGAACCGCTTGCGTCTGCCGTGTTTCTCCCGGGTCTTCTCCGCGGCAAAGTCCAGGCCTCGATCGCAAGGGCCAGACCGTGCCGCGCCGTCCAGTGCAGCAGACGGATCAGGGCATGCCGGACCTGTGCGTCGCGGTGCTGTGCGCTACCGGTCAGCTGGTAGTCGAAGCGGCGGGGTTTGCCGACGGGGTTGCCGTGCCCGTCCAGGCGCCAGGCGGCCAGGTGGTCGACGTTCATGTCCACCCCGACCAGCCCACCCGCACGAGCAGTCTCCAATGGCACGGTCCGCACGGGCGGCTTCTGCCAGCAGGCGGTCACGTACCAGCGGTCTCGGTCGGTGTCGTAGTGGATGCGGTAGGCCACCGCACGGTTCACGGCGATGCGGTCGCACTCTTCTTCCCGGTGGCGGAAGCGAACACGGCCGGCGAGCACGTACCGGCCGTGCGGCGCGTTCGCCAGCCCAGCCAGGGCGGCCGGAAGCTTGATGCTCACCCCACCGCCGGGGGTGATGCGGATCGTCTCGTTGCCGTACCGCTTGCCGGACTCGCCATCGGCCTGCAGGAACCACCTCTCGGCCTCCCAGCTCGCCAGCCGACGGGCGCAGAAGCCCGGCAGGCCACCGACGGGCAGCCCAGCCTGCACGGCTGGGCGCCGCGGCCTGGCGGCCCACCGGGCCGGGCGGCGCCGAGGTCGCGTGGCGCGGTCAGTGCTTGGTGCCTGTCACGACGTTTGCGCTGAGGTCTTCCGATACGGCCAGGTGGGTGATCAGGCCGGCTCGGGTGAAGGTGTCGAGGGCTTGTGGGGCCTGGTGTTCGCTGGTCTCGACGAGGAGGCAGCCGCCGGGGGCGAGCCAGTCGGGGGCCTCGGCGGTGACACGGCGCAGGACGTCGAGGCCGTCGGCGCCACCGTCCAGGGCGACCAGCGGTTCGTGGTCGCGGGCCTCGGACGGCAGGAGGCCGACCTCACCCGTGGGGACGTAGGGCACGTTGGCGGCGAGGATGTCGACACGGCCCCGCAGACTGCCGGGGAGCGCGTCGAACAGGTCCCCCTCGTGCACCGTGCCGCCTCTGGGGACGACGTTGCGCCGGGCGCAGCGCACTGCGGCCGGGTCGATGTCGGCGGCGTGCAGTTCCACCGGACCGAGCGTGGCGGCCAGCGCCACGCCCACCGCGCCCGAGCCGCAGCACAGGTCCACGACGACGGACGCCTCCGGGGACCGGGCCAGCGCCTGGTCGACCAGGAACTCGGTACGGCGTCGCGGTACGAAGACACCCGGCTCCACGGCGATCCGCAGACCGTGGAACCCGGCCCAGCCGAGGACCTGTTCGAGGGGGAATCCGGCGACGCGCCGCTCCACCAGGGCGGCGAGTTCCCGCGGTGTGCGCGCGCCGGTGAGGATCAGTTCCGCCTCCTCCTCGGCGAACACGCAGCCGGCGGCGCGCAGCGCGGCGACCACCCCGGCACGCGGAGAACCGGCAGGCGGGGAAGCGGAAGAAGCGGAAGAAGGAGACGAGGGAGGGAGTTCGGGCATGGAATGCCGAGGCCTTTCGGGAGCCGAAGAGGGCGCTCCCGCGGTCACCTACCGACGGTGATCCGCGCCGTCGCGAGGGGAGAGCACCCGACCTGACACAGCGGTAATGGGTCTCACCTCCTCGGCTTCCTGCGACCGGGACCCTCCACGGCCGCAGGTCACCCTACCCCAACGCTCGGACACCGGCCCCCTCTTCGCCCTCTGCGGCAGCCGGCCCGCATCACCCCAGGTCAGTTGTAGTATGCAACCGGAAGAGCAGGGGAGGCATTCAGTGACCGCAGCGACAGAACCGGACGAGAGCGCCGTCACGCGGCGGACGCCCGCCGGGGACACGGCCGTCGAGACCATCCACCACGAGATGACGGTCTTCGCCCGCCGGGCCCGGGCCTCGGCGGGACGCATGCACCCCGAGCTGTCGCTGGTGTCGTACACGCTGCTCGGGCATCTGGAGGAGAGCGGCGGCTGCCGGGCCACCGACCTGGCCGCCCACTACGCGCTGGACAAGTCCACCGTCAGCCGGCAGGTGTCCGCCCTGGAACGCGCCGGCCTCGTCGAGCGCCGTACCGACCCCGGCGACCACCGCGTCCAGGTGCTCCACCTGACGGCCGCCGGCCGGCGCATCCTCGCCCGGGTCACCGAGAGCCGCCGTGCGGCCTTCCGCGAGCGCCTGGCCGGCTGGCCGGAGGACGACCTCGAACGCTTCGCGGGCTACCTGACCCGCTACAACGCCTGGCACGGCCGCGACGAGGACGGCGCCTGACGCGTCCGCAGGCAGCCCCCGGAACCGCATCGGGATCGAACGCCTGGACTGACGGCGGGCCGCACCGGGGCCGTACGGTGTCACCTCCACAGTCTCTTCGCGAAGGCGGTTGTTGATGGCCCTGTTCGACCTTCCCCCCGACGAGCTCCGCGAGTACCGCAGTTCGTCCGTCGAGCCCGAGGACTTCGACGCGTTCTGGTCCAAGACGCTCCAGGAGGCCCGCGAGCACGACCTGGACGCCCGGTTCGACCTGGTGGACGCGGGACTGGCGACGGTGAAGGTGTACGACGTGACCTTCGCCGGCTTCGGCGGGCACCCGGTCAAGGGCTGGCTGACGCTGCCCGCGCGGGTCGACGCGCCGCTGCCGCTGGTCGTGGAGTTCGTCGGCTACGGCGGCGGGCGCGGCCTGCCGCACGAACACCTGCTGTGGGCGTCGACGGGCCGCGCGCACTTCGTGATGGACACACGCGGGCAGGGCAGCGCCTGGGGCGGCGGGGGCGGCACCCCCGACCCGGTCGGCGGCGCTCCGGCGTACCCCGGCTTCATGACCCGCGGTCTGGACGCGCCGGAGAACTACTACTACCGCCGCGTGTTCACCGACGCGGTGCGGGCGGTCGAGGCGGCGCGCTCGCACCCGCTGACCGACGCGGGGCGGACCGTGGCGATCGGCGAGAGCCAGGGCGGCGGCATCACGATCGCAGTGGGAGGTCTGGTGCCGGACCTGGTCGCGATCGCGCCGGACGTGCCGTTCCTGTGCGACTACCCGCGCGGGACCACGCTGACCGACCGCCACCCGTACCGCGAGATCGGCCTCTACCTCAAGACCCACCGGGGCCGCACCGAGGACGCCCTGCGCACGCTGTCGTACTTCGACGGCGTGCACTTCGCCGCCCGCGGCCGGGCGCCCGCGTTCTTCTCGGCGGCCCTGGAGGACCAGACCTGCCCGCCCTCCACGGTGTACGCCGCGTTCAACGCCTGGGCGCACGAGGACAAGCGGATCGAGGTGTACGACTTCAACGACCACGAGGGCGGCGGCCCCTACCAGGAGGCGGCCAAGCTCCGCTGGCTGCGGTCGTACGCCTGACGCACCGGGGCGGCCCTGAAACGCCGAGCCCGGCAGCCGCTGGTGGGCGGCTGCCGGGCTCGGGTGTTGCACGCACCGGGTGTGTGGGCGCGGGACGGCTACTTGATGTAGACGAGGCCGTCCGTCGTGATGGTGGGGCGGCCGGAGGTGCCGACCACGACGATCTTGACGGTGTGCTTGGCACTGCTGGACCAGGTCTTGGTCCAGATGGCCTGCCGGTACTGCGTCGCGGAGGACTTCAGGTCCACCGTGGCGACCTTGGTGCCGTCGACGTAGACGTAGGCCTGGCCGGACGTCGAGGCGCGGGAGACCACCCAGGCGGCGGAGCGGCCGGTGAAGGTCCAGGTGAGACTGGCGCCCTTGGAGCCGCTGGAGTACGACTTGCCGCCGAGGTAGCTGCTCGACGAGCGGGTGGTCCAGCTGCCGGACTTGACGGCGGAGCTCTCCTGGAGGATCAGGGGCGTGTACGACGGGGACGAGGTGCGGGAGTTGCCGGCGTAGTCGTTGGCGCGCATCGACCAGGTGGAGGCGGTGCCGGACTTGGTGGTGCGGCTGGAGCTGGTGGTGGTCGGGCCGAAGGTGGCCGTGGTCGGGGACAGCAGTTCCACGGAGCGCAGGGCCGTGTCGTCCGTTGCCTTCCAGCTGAGCGTGACCGGTACGGCGGTGGTGTTGACGGTGCCGCCGCGCAGGGCGAGCTTCGGCGTGGTGGTGAAGGTCGGGGCGGTCGTCTCCGCCGCGACGTTCATCGCGGCGGTGGTCGTGGTCTTCCCGGACTGGTGCACGGCCCGCACGGCGACGGTGTGCTTGCCCGCGGCCAGCGTAGCGGCGGCGGAAGTGGCGGTGCCGGACGCAGTGGCGACCGCATTGCCGTCCACCAGCAGTTGGAAGTTCTTGATGAGCGAGGTCGGCGTCGTGGCCGACCACTTCACGGTGATGCCGCCCTTGGTGTAATACGTCGAGCCCGAGAGGGTCGCGCCGGTGACCGAGGCGACCTTCAGGCCCTGCACCGGACCGGCCGCCCAGGCGCGGATGGTCGGCAACTGGGCGTACAGGGAATTGCCGGGGCACTCGGTGGCGTAGCCGTCGCGGTGGCCGGAGATCCGGTTGAAGGTGTACTTGTTGCCCGCGACGAAGCTGGTGTGGGAGTAGTTCGCCTGGCTGGCGCCGGCGGTGAGCTGGACGGTCCCGGCGGGGTCGGCGCCGTACTGGCCGAGCTTCCAGGCCGCGATACGGGCGACCGAGGCCAGCGCGGCGTTGGAGGCGCCGGTGGTGGTGTAGGTACCGAGCACCGCGATGCCCGTGGACTCCCGGTTCGAGCCGTAGGTGTGGGCGCCGAGCACCGGCTGGTCGACACCGCCCTTACGGCCCTCGAAGATCGTGCCGCACTTGTCGACCAGGAAGTTGTAGCCGACGTCGTTCCAGGCCTCCTCGATCACCTTGCCATTCGCGTCCTTCTTGGGGCTCGTGTGGTACAGGTAAATGCTGCGCACCTGTGCCGCCGACTGGTCGCACGTGTAGTCGACCGCCGTGTCCGTGTGGTGCACGAACACGGCCTTCACATCGTCGTTGTACTCCGACGGGTCGGGGCTGCGCGACTCGTCGGCGCCCCAGCCGGCACGCGAGACGATCGGCGGTTGCGGCACCGTGGACGGCCGCGCCGGCGGCGTGGTCGGCGCGGTGGGCGTGGTGGCCGACGGGCTCGCGGACGTGCTCGCCGAATCCGAGGGCGATGCCGGGGCCGACGCACTGTTCGTCGGCACGGCGCTGGTGCTGTCGCTCGGGGAGACGGAGTCGGTGGGCGACGCGCTCGTCTCGGCGACGGTCCCCGCCACGTACGCGGCCGGCTCGGCCTTTGTCTCGGCCTCCGTCACCACACCGGGGTCGACGAGGCTCACCGAGAGCCCCTTGGGCAGGTTGGAGCTGGTGGTGCCGTTCTTGCGGACGACCTGTACCTGGACGCCGTCGGAGGGGCCGACCCACAGCGGCTCGGACGCGCCGCGCGTGGTGGCCCTTTCCTTCGGGTCCTCCAACGGGTCGGCGTTCACCTCAAGGTCCCGCCAGGCGCTCCACTCGCCGCTCTTCAGGCTGTGGGTGCGCACCTGAGCCGTACCGTGGAGCCGCTTGGTGGCACTGTCCCAGGTGACACCGAGCAGCGAGAACTGCTTGGTGTCCGTCTGCGGCAGCTCCGCCTTGCCGGTCTCGGCGCCCTTCAGCGTCAGGTCGTAGACCTTCGGCGACCGCTTGGCCTGGCCCGTGGCGCCGTGGTCGCCCGAAGGGCTGGCGACGGCATACGTCACGATGCCCCCGCCCCCGAGGACGACGGCACCGAGCGTCAACCACGCCCGTCTCTTCATACTCAGCGGTCGGTACGCATGCGACGTACGACGGCTCACGGCGAATACACCCCCACAGGGCCCGAAACGGCCCGAAGAAGAAAGTCGGAAGGCCACACCCGTCACAGGGGTGGACGGTTCTTTCAGCGCTTCGCCGTCGGCGAACGTCACGGGCAGACGGGCGGCAGTGGCATAGATCACTACTGCCGGCGTGCGTCGGCGTGCTCTTCCGCCGGCGGAACTGTCACCGGACGCGAGCCGGGTGGTATCCTTGCGTCAGCACTTGTGTACGCCCTGTCGTGGGCGCCGGTGCCGGTCTTCATCAGTTCGCCGGATCACCGCATCTGTTGCGGTCGGCGCGATCTGCTTCTTCTCACCTCTCCGTGAGCGGCGATCTGTGCCCTGCTCGGGCACCGCGCCGCGACCGAGGTGGTGTCTTCCGCCGGAGGCCGTGCTCCACGCCTCCCTGTCGCGGCTTCTCCTTCCCCTCACACGCCCCGTGCCGTCCGTCCGCGAAAGGACCTTCATCCATGACCATCACGCTCGAACGCCCCGCCGCACCGCGGCAGCCGGCCGCGGCCCCCCGCTCCGCCACCGGTGTCCTGGACATCGACGCGACCGGCAAGGGGCATCTGCGCGGCGAGGACTTCCTGCCCACCCCCGCCGACCCGCGGGTCTCCCCCGCGCTGATCCGCCGCCACGGCCTGCGCAAGGGCGATGCCGTCGCCGGCGTACTCGGGCAGCAGCACACCGTCACCGAAATCACCAGCGTCGGAGGTGGCTCGCCGGACGAGGCCCGGGCCCGTCGCCGCTTCCACGACCTCACTCCGCTGCACCCGCGCGAGCGGCTGCGCCTCGAACACCCCGCCGCCGGGCTCACCGGCCGCGTCGCCGACCTGATCGCGCCCGTCGGCAGGGGGCAGCGCGGGCTCGTCGTGGCGCCGCCCAAGACCGGGAAGACCGTGCTGATCCAGCAGATCGCCGCCGCCGTCGCCGGCAACCACCCCGAGTGCCGGCTGATGGTGGTGCTGCTCGACGAACGCCCCGAGGAGGTCACCGACATGCGACGCCGCGTGCGCGGCGAGGTGTACGCCTCCACCTTCGACCGGTCCCCGAGGCAGCACATCGCGCTCGCCGAACTCGTCGTCGAGCGGGCCAAACGGCTCGTCGAGGCCGGCGAGGACGTGGTCATCCTCCTCGACTCGCTCACCCGGCTGTGCCGGGCCCACAACAACGCGGCCGCGGCGGGCGGCCGCACCCTCAGCGGCGGTGTCGACGCGGGCGCGCTCCAGGGACCCAAGCGGCTCTTCGGTGCCGCGCGGTCGGCCGAGGAGGGCGGCTCGCTCACCATCCTGGCCACCGCGCTGGTGGAGACCGGGTCCCGCGCCGACGACTTCTTCTTCGAGGAGCTGAAGGGCACCGGCAACATGGAGCTGCGGCTCAGCCGCGAACTCGCCGCCCGCCGCGTCTTCCCGGCCGTCGACATCGACCCCTCGGGCACCCGCCGTGAGGAACTCCTGTACAGCCCGGCCGAGTTGACGGCGGTTCGCGGTCTGCGACGCGCCCTGCACAGCCGTGAGGGCAAGGCCGGTCTGGAGACACTGCTGGAACGGCTGCGCGACACGCCCGACAACGCCACGTTCCTGCGCCGCGTCCAGCCGACCCTGCCCACCGGCTGACCCCGCCGGCCGGCCGAACGCTCGGCACTCCCTCACCACCGCACCCGCTGCGCGTCCGTCAGGGCACGCACTAGGACATCCGGGTGTTCGCGAACCCCGTTCGGCTCTGGGCAGCGCCCCGCCTGCACCGTTTTGTCCCTAGGTTTGCGATATGAAGATCAGATTTTCTACGCGCACCACGGTATCGGGCTGCGCACTCTGCGCCGCGACCGTCCTGGCGCTGACCCCGCCGGTCGCGGCCGTCGGCCCGACCGGCGGGGGTCCGGGCGCGATAGTGCAGCCGAAGGCGACGGTGCCGCAGCCGGCCGTGCTGGACGACGAGGGCACACAGGTCCGGCTCCGCAGCGGGGCACCCCAGGTTCCGGACGTCTCCGCGCTGTCCTGGGTGGTGGCCGACGCCGAATCCGGCGAGGTGATGGCCGCGCACGACGCGCACCGCAGGCTTCCGCCCGCGAGCACGCTGAAGACGCTGTTCGCCCTGACCGTGCTGCCGTCCTTCCCCGGAGGCATCCGGCACACCGTCAGCGCCAGGGAGCTGACGGGCATCGGCGAGGGCAGCAGCCTGGTGGGGGTCGTCGAGGGCCACACGTACCAGGTGGCCGATCTGTGGCGCGGAGTGTTCCTCAACTCCGGCAACGACGCCGTGCACGTGCTCGCCGCGCTCAACGGAGGCTGGGAGCACACGTCCCGGCTGATGGAGGCCAAGGCCCGCTCGCTGGGCGCCCTGGACACCACGGTCGTCTCCCCCGACGGCTACGACGCCGTCGGGCAGGACTCCTCGGCGTACGACCTGGCCGTGTTCGGGCGGGCCGGGCTGCGCAACCCCGACTTCGCGCGGTACTGCTCCACCGCGCACGCCGCCTTCCCCGGCGCCGGCGGCACGTTCCAGATCGCGAACACCAACCGCCTGCTGACCGGCGCCGACGGCGTGGCGCCGTATCCGGGCCTGATCGGCATCAAGAACGGCTACACCTCCAACGCGGGCAACACGCTCGTCGCCGCGGCCCACCGGGACGGGCGCACCCTCGTGGTGACGGTGATGAACCCGCAGAAGGGTGTGGCCCACGCCGTCTACGAGGAGGCGCGCGCGCTGCTGGACTGGGGATTCGGCGCCGCCGGGCACGTCGATCCGGTGGGCTCGCTCGACGCCCTGCGGCCCGTCTCGCACGGCATGTCGACCGGAGCGAAGCCCGGGACGAAGCCGGGAGCGGCCGTCGTGGCATCCGCGGGGGCGCCCCGGCCGGCCGAGTCGGACTGGCCGGAAGCGGGTACCATCGCGGGCGCCGTCGGTCTGGGCGCGGGGGTCCTTCTTCTCGGCCTGCGGTTCAGGCACAAGCGGGCCTCACGCGTCTGACCGGCCGACGATCCGGGCACGGTCCGCACTTACGTCGTCGCAGGCGCCCCTCAGAACACCGACAGGCCGGTGAGGGTCGTGAAGCGGTCCAGGGCCGCCACGCCGGCCACCGAGTTGCCCCGCTCGTCCAGTCCGGGGCTCCACACGCACAGCGCGCACCGGCCCGGTACGACGGCGATGATGCCGCCGCCCACACCGCTCTTGCCGGGCAGGCCCACGCGGTAGGCGAAGTCGCCGGCCGCGTCGTACGTCCCGCAGGTCAGCATGACCGCGTTGACCTGCTTGGCCTGGCTGCTGGCGAGCAGCCGGGTGCCGTCCGCCCTTATGCCGTGCCGGGCGAGGAACGTGGTGGCCAGCGCCAGGTCGGCGCAGGAGGCCGCGATCGAGCACTGGCGGAAGTACTGGTCCAGCAGGACCGGCACCGGGTTGTCGACGTTGCCGTAGGACGCCATGAAGTGGGCGAGGGCGGCGTTGCGGTCGCCGTGCGCGGTCTCGGACGCGGCGACGTCCTCGTCGAAGTCCAGCTCGGGGTTGCCGCTCTCGGTGCGCAGGAAGCCGAGCAGCTCGCCCGCCGCGTCGCCGGTACGGGTCTGGAGCCGGTCGGTGACCACCAGGGCGCCGGCGTTGATGAACGGGTTGCGCGGGATGCCGTTCTCGTACTCCAGCTGCACCAGGGAGTTGAAGGGGTTGCCGGAGGGCTCGCGGCCCACGTGCTCCCACAGTTCGTCGCCCTCGCGCGACAGGTCGAGGGCGAGGGTGAACACCTTGGTGATGGACTGCGCGGAGAACGGCTCCTGCCAGTCCCCCACCCCGTACACCGTGCCGTCCAGCTCGGCGACGGCCATGCCGAAGGCGCGGGCGTCACGGGCCGCGAGCGCCGGGATGTAGTCGGCGGGGCGCCCGCGGCCGGGCGTGTGCTCGATCTCCTCGGCGATGCGCTCCAGGACCGGCAGGTAGGTCGGGGACGACGTCATGATCGCCATTCTGCCTTCCGGCTGGTGCCGGTACGTCACGTCGGTGGGTCGGGCGGCGGGCGCGTCAGGGCGGCGGGCCTCGCCCGCCACCCGGTGCTCAGCTGCTGAGGACACCCGTGCCGAGCAGGCCGAACAGCAGCAGGCCGATCAGGATCCGGTAGACGACGAACGCGTTGAAGGAGTGCTTGGCGACGAACTTCAGCAGCCAGGCGATGGAGGCGTAGGCGACCACGAAGGACACGACGGTGCCGACGGCCAGCGGGACGGCGCCCACGCTGGCGCCGAGTGCGTCCTTGAGCTCGTAGATGCCGGCGCCGGTCAGGGCCGGGAGGCCGAGGAAGAAGGACAGGCGGGTGGCGGCGACGCGGTCCAGGTCCAGGATGAGCGCGGTGGACATGGTGGCGCCGGAGCGGGAGAAGCCGGGGAAGAGCAGGGCCAGGATCTGCGAGCTGCCGACCAGCATCGCGTCCTTGAAGGAGGTGTCGTCCTCACCGCGCTTGTGCCGGCCCATCTGGTCCGCGCACCACATCACGACGCTGCCCGCGATCAGCGAGCCGGCGACCACCCACAGGGAGCCGAGCGGCCCTTCGATGAAGGGCTTGGCGGCCAGGCCCACCACGACGATCGGGATGGTCGCGAAGATGACCCACCAGGCGAACTTGTAGTCGTGGTGGTAGCGCTCCTCGCGGTTGGCCAGCCCGCGGAACCAGGCGGACATGATCCGCACGATGTCCTTGAAGAAGTACACCAGCACGGCGGCGATGGCACCGACCTGGATGACGGCGGAGAACGCGACGACCGACTTGTCGTCGACGGGGATGCCCATGAGCCCCTCGGTGATCTTCAGATGGCCGGTGGAGGACACGGGGAGGAACTCGGTCACCCCCTCGACGACTCCGAGGACGACGGCCTGACCGACGGAGATGGCGCTCATGGGATCCAGTTCTGGGGACGTTGGTCGACAGTGGTGTAGACACTCTTACGGTGCTGAGGTGACGGCCAGGTGACCGGCGTCGGAATCCGCGGCGACTGTCAGAGGCTTCCGGCGATCCACACTCCGGCGAAAGCCGCGCCGAGGCCCGCCGCGACACTGGCGACGACGTTGGCGAGGGCGTAGGAGCCCGCACCGGTCTCGGTGAGCCGCAGCGTCTCGTAGGAGAAGGTCGAGTACGTGGTCAGGGCACCGCACAGACCGGTGCCCAGGAGCAGTTGCAGGTGCGGTCCGGCGACGCCCGCGGCCGCCGCGCCGGTCAGCAGGCCGAGGATCAGGCAGCCGGTGACGTTCACCACGAAGGTGCCCCAGGGGAACACCGAGTCGTGCCGGGACTGCACCGCTCGGTCGGTGAGGTAGCGCAGGGGCGCCCCGACCGCGGCCCCGAGGACCACCAGCAGCCAGTTCACGAGGGCTTCCCGCCCTTCGCGCCCGCGCCGCCGGAGCCGGCCGCGCGGCCGACGTACCGGATCACCTCGCAGTCGTCGAGTATCACCAGCCCCTCGGCGACCAGTTCGTCCAGCTGCGGAAGGAACGCCCGCACCCGCTCCTCGGTGTCCACGATCACCACCGCCACCGGCAGGTCCTCGCTCATCGACAGCAGCCGCGAGGTGTGGATCAGGGAGGTCGCGCCGAACCCCTCGATACCGCGGAAGACGCTGGCGCCGGCGAGGCCCGCCGCATGGGCCCGGTGGACGATCTCGGAGTACAGGGGCCGGTGGTGCCAGGTGTCGTTCTCTCCGACGAAGACGGTCACGCGCAGCGCGCTGCCGGTGAGCCTGGTCATCGCTGCCTCCACTTCAGAACGCGGCGGGCCGCCGTCATGGCCAGCCACACCGCCGCGAGGGCCGCGCACGGGGTCGCGGCGAGGTACGCCAGCCCGGTGCGGGCGTGGCCGGAGTCCACCAGCCGCTGGATGTCGACGGCGTAGGTGGAGAAGGTGGTGAAGCCGCCGAGCACGCCGGTGCCGAAGAACGGGCGGACCAGGCGGTGGGCGCCCCACACGTCGGTGATGACCACCATGAAGACGCCGATCACCGCGCAGCCGAAGGCGTTGACCCAGAAGATCGCCCAGGGAAAGCCCCCGGCCGGCGTCGGCAGCCACTGCGAGACGGCGTACCGGGCGGTGGCCCCGAGCGCTCCGCCGAGTGCCACCACCGCGACCACCGGCGCCTGCGTCCGCCAGGCACGCCGCCGCGCGGGACTGCTCCGCACCCGAAGGCTGTCGGTTTCGGGGACTGTCATGCTCGTACGTCTCCTGCTCGCCCGCGCCCGGACATGCCGGAGCGCTCCTGTGATGCGAGTAGGGACCGTTGGCGGCAGCACTGCCACGGTTAGGTACGGCGGGCCCCACCGCCGCGCCGCGAACCCGTCGTGGCCGGGCTACAGGCTAACCCCACCGGATCCGCACCGCACGCGACGACGAGGGTGTGTACGGCGAGGCGGGTGACACTTCCCGGCAACCGGTCAGGATCGGAGAAGCCGCACGGCGCCTCCCCGACCTAGCGTGGAACCACCGACGCACACGTCGGCCCTTCCCACCGCGGAACGCGAAGCCGCATACCGCCGAATACCGAGGAGTACGCCATGGCCATGACTGCCGGCCTGCAGACGATCATCTACCCCGTCAAGGACCTCGACCGGGCGAAGGCCCTGTTCAGCGCGCTGCTGGAGGTCGAGCCGTACGCCGACGCGCCCTACTACGTCGGCTTCAAGGCCGCCGGGCAGGACGTCGGCCTCGACCCGAACGGGCACGCCAAGGGGATGACCGGACCGGTCCCGTACTGGCACGTCGACGACATCAGGGCCCGGCTGGCGGCGCTGGTGGCCGTGGGAGCCGAGGTGCTTCAGGACGTGCAGGACGTCGGCGGCGGCCGGCTGATCGCCTCCGCGAAGGACGCCGACGGCAACCTCATCGGCCTTCTCCAGGACGCCTGAGCCGACCGCCGCCGTGGTGCCGCCGACCGGCGGCCGGCCCGGCTGTTCCTCGCGGCGCCGCTCAGCCCTGCGGCCGGGCCAGCAGGTTGCGCACCCCCTCCGAGGTGAGCGTCAGACCGTGCGGCGAGCTGGCGTCTATGGTCAGCGACAGGTCGTCGGCCGGCCACTGGGAGGCGAGCGCACCGAGCGGCACGAGGCGGTAGCGGGAGACGAAGGGCAGCAGGTCGGACATCTCCAGTTCGGAGGTGAACACGGGCACCACCGGCTCGCCGCCCGGTTGTTCGAGGACGGGCAGAGCCACCGCCGTGGGGTTGGTGGCGTCCTCCTCGCTCGCGTCGTCGGGCACCGGGACCAGCACGTCGCTGCTCGCGAGCGTGTCCAGTGCCACCGTGTCCTCGGCGTTCTCGGCAAGCACGTCCAGCGCTTGCTGGGCGGGCGTCGGGGTGTTGTCGTTCGCTGGTGTCTGCATGGCGGTTTCCCTGGTCGCGGCAGTCGAGCGGCCCGCCCGGGAGGTGACCGGCCGGGCACGGGCCCTGCACGCGTACCCGATCGCACTCGGCGCAATCGCGAGGCGCCCGGGGATTCCACGAGCCGTCCGGCCGACCGCCGTGGCCGAGGACCGACGACGCACCGCGCGGTGTCACTGAACGAGGGGCCCTAAAAAGGGCCGCGGCGGATCGCGACGGCCGCGGCGTCGTCGCCCAGGTGGCCGCGGGTGTAGGCGACGAGGTCGTCGTGCAGTCGGCGCAGGACCAGCTCCGGCGGTTCGGCGACCCAGGCGGCGGCCCGGTCGGCGAGGGGGTAGAAGTCACCCCGCGCGTTGCGCGCCTCCAGGACGCCGTCCGTGTGCAGGAGCAGTGTGTCGCCGGGCAGGAACGGGAACGAGGCGACCATGTAGTCCAAGGCTTCGGACAGTTCGCCCAGGCCCAGCGGTGGTGCGACGACCTGCGCGGTCAGGGGGTCGGCGGTTTCCGCGCCGATGAGCAGCGGGGACGGGTGGCCGCAGTTGAGGAGGTGCAGCACGTGCTCGCTGTCGGGGATGTCCACGAGCAGGGCGGTGGCGAAGGACTCGTCGGTGTCGAGCATCTGCGCGGTCTGCCACTGCCGGAACTCCCAGCGCATGGCGCCGTCCAGGTGCACGGCCAGACGCGGCAGCGAGGGCCGGCGGTGCGCGGCCGCGCGGAAGGCGCCGAGCAGCAGTGCCGCATGGCTGATCGCGGGCAGTCCCTTGCCCCGCACGTCGGCGATGAGCAGCCGGGTGCTGTGTCCGGTGCGGGCGGCGGCGTAGAGGTCCCCGCCCATGGTGGCCTCGTCCTGGGCGGCGAGGTACAGGCAGGCGATCCGCAGCGGGCCGCTGCGCTCGGGCAGGGGCGGGAAGAGCACGTCCTGGACGGCCTGTGCCACGACCCGGCTCTGCTTCAGCTGGTGCTCGCGCCGGTCCCGGAACAGGCAGAACACCACGATCAGACTCGAGACGATGATCAGCGACGCGACCTGGGCCTGGAGGTTCTGGGTGCCGAGCGTGCCCTGGACGCCCCCGATGAAGAGTTCGGTCCCGGCCGCCAGCGCACCGATCAGGGCGGTGAGCCAGGGCCCGGAGAACGCGGCGGTGAACGCGGGAGCCGCGACCAGCAGCGGGCCGAGGTGCACGTCCGGCGGGGTCAGGGCGTCGACGACGCCCACCACAGCGATCAGTACCAGGGGGATGAAGACCAGTACCCGTCCCGATGGTGAACGCCGTAGGTCCATGAGCGACACACGTCATGTTCTCACCCCTGGCCCGGACCGGCGAGGGCGCTGCTTTCCGCGGGCCGGGGCTCGGGACGGTCGCCGCGGTGGACGGCGCCGGGGCGCGGGCCCTCCGCGACGCGCGAGGCGCGGAGGACCCCGAGGGGCTCACTTCCGAACCCCGGTGTCCGGGTAACCAGCCGCCCGGGGGCGATTCGCCGGGTCCGCCCCGCCGGTGGAACCCGCTCGGCCGCCGCGCCACCCGGGCTCCCGGATCCGCGCGGCCGGTTCCGGCCCAGGTCCGACGGGGCGCCCCCGGAGTGCCCGTCAGCCGGTTCCGGCGGGTGGTGCGGTCGTGCCGCGCACCTCCAGGACCGGGCTGGTCAGGTCCACCGTGCGGGGCAGGTCCGGGTCGTCGATGCGGTCGAGCAGCCGCTGGGCGGCGCGCCGGCCCACGTCGTGGCTGGCGTTGTCCACGGTGGTCAGCCACACGTGACGCAGGCGCGACAGGTAGGTGTTGTCGTAGCCGGCCAGGGAGAGGTCCCGCGGGACCCGGAGGCCGCTCTCCTCGGCGGCGGACAGCGCGCCGACGCAGGCCATGTCGTTGACCGCGAACACGGCGGTGGGCCGCGGGGTACGGCTGAGCAGCCGTACGGTCGCCCGGTAGCCACCCTCCTCGGTGAGGTCGCCCTGCTCGACGACCGCCGTACCGGCCCGCCCCTGTGCGCGCATGGCGGCCTCGAAGCCGCGGCGGCGCAAGTCGCCGACCGCGCCCCGGCCGGCGATGTGGGCGATGTGCCGGTGGCCGAGGGCGATGAGGTGCTCGGTGGCCAGCCGGGCGCCCTGCTCGTCGTCGCCCGCGACGACGTCCACCGCGGCCAGTTCGGGTTCGCGGGCACCGGCGACGACGGTGGGCACCCGGCCCGCAGCGACGCGCAACGCCCCCGGATCCCGCAGGGTGCCGACGGCGACCAGGCCGTCGACGCGCAGTTCGGTGAAGGTGCGGGTGAGGTCCTCCCCCAGGCGTCGGTTGAGGTGGCCGTCGGCGAGCAGCATGTGCAGACCGGAGTCGTAGAGGCGGGAGTTCAGCCCGTCGAGGAGTTCCACGAACCAGGGGTTGCGCATGTCGTTCAGCAGCACGCCGACGGTGCGGGTGCGGCGCTCGCTGAGGCTGCGGGCGGCGGCGTTGGGCCGGTAGCCGAGTTCCTCGACGGCGGCGAGCACCGCCTGCCGCTTCTCGGGGCGCACGCTGCCGGAGCCGCGCAGCACCAGCGAGACCAGGGACTTGGACACACCGGCGCGCGCGGCGACGTCACGGATGGTGGGCGGTCGCACGCTGTGGACCGTTCCATGAGGGAAGGCCCCTTGTAAAGAGGCCGGAAGGCGGTCCTGTGGTGCTCTCATCCGGTGGCTTGACACCTGACGGGAGGCGGCCTCATCGTGAGCCACCAGGTTTTGGATCGGTCCAAACGAGGGGCTTTCATGGTGCCTACGCTCGGCGTCGCCGTCGTCGGATTCGGCTGGATGGGACGGGTGCACACCCAGGCGTACGCCCGCGTGCCCCACCACTTCCCGGGGCTCGCGGTACGTCCGCACCTGGTCGCCGTCGCCGACGAGGTGCCCGGCCGGGCCGAGGAGGCGGCCGGGCGGTACGGCTTCGACTCCGCCACCCGCGACTGGCGGGAGATCGCCGCCGACCCCCGGGTGCGGGCGGTCAGCATCACCGCCCCGAACTTCCTGCACCGCGAGATCGGTCTCGCCATGGCCGAGGCGGGCAAGCACATCTGGATCGAGAAGCCGGTGGGCCTGAGCGCCGACGACGCCCGCGCGGTCGCCGACGCCGCCGACGGGGCCGGTGTGCGGGGCACGGTGGGCTTCAACTACCGCAACGCCCCCGCCGTCGCCGCCGCCCGCGAGATGATCGCGGCCGGTGAGATCGGCAGGGTCACCCATGTCCGCATCCGGCTGTTCAGCGACTACGCGGCCCACCCGGAGGGTGCCCTGACCTGGCGCTACGAGCGTGAACGCGGCGGCAGCGGGGTGCTGGGCGACCTGGCTTCGCACGGAATCGACCTGGCCCGCCATCTGCTCGGCGAGATCGAGTCGCTGGCCGCCGACACCGCCGTGTTCGTACCCGAGCGGGCCCGGCCCGCCGGCGCCACCGCCGGTCACACCCGGGCGGCGGGCGGTGAACTCGGTCCGGTCGAGAACGACGACTACGTCAGCTGCCTGCTGCGTTTCGCCTCCGGCGCGCGCGGCGTCCTGGAGGCGTGCCGGGTCTCGGTGGGCGAGCAGAACAACTACGGCTTCGAGATCCACGGCACCAGGGGCGCGCTCTGGTGGGACTTCCGGCGGATGGGCGAACTCGGCGTCAGCCGCGGCACCGCGTACCAGGACCAGCCCGTCAGCACGGTCTACGTGGGCCCCGGCCACGGCGAGTACGAGGCCTTCCAGCCGGGTGCGGCCAACGCCATGGGCTACGACGACCTCAAGGTCATCGAGGCGTACCACTTCCTGCGCTCGGTCACGGAGGGCGGGGTCCACGGCGCCACCCTCGACGACGCCGTGGCCGCCGCGGTGGCCCTGGACGCGATGGCCCGCTCCGCCGAGGAGCACGGGTGGGTGAGCCTCGACTGACCCGTGCCGCCTCACCCCGGCGTCAGGTCCGTGCGCGGGGTGATCGCCCAGTGGTTGGTGCGCAGCACCCGGCCGGCGAACACCACCTCGCGCTCGGCGACGAACCGGAAGCCGAGCGAGCGGCAGATGCCGTTCGAGGCCGCGTTGGTGGTGGCCGGGAAGGCGTGCACCACTCCCCAGCGGTCCTCCTCCCGCGCCCGTTCGAGCAGCGCGCGGGCAGCGCGCCCGCCGAGACCGCGGCCCTGGTACGGCGGCAGCACCATCCAGCCGATCTCCGACATCGGGCCGCCGTCGCCGTCGTGGGTCCAGATGGTCACCGTCCCGGCCACCTCCTCGGGGGTGCCCGGGTCAGGGACGATCATCTTGATCCAGGCGACGCCGGCCGCCGCCTGCCGGGCGTCCCGGCGTACCTTGTCCGCCATGCCGCCGTCCGGCAGGGGCCCGCCGAGCTCGGCCATCATGACCGGGTCGCAGCGCATCCGGACGTACGCGTCCACGTCGCCGGGGGTGACGTCACGCAAGAGCACGGGGCCTCCTGACGGCAGGTGGGTGTACGTGCCAAGTATGGGCTGGGTCATGATGGGGCTGCCCGGCCGATCTGGCGCGAGAGACCCGTGCCTGCTCGGCTTTCCTGTGAACAGCCCGAGGAAAAGCACCCGTTGAACATCGGCGCCCCGGTTCCCGACAGCTACTACGAGCGCATGGACGAGCACCGCTTCAAGCCCACCGCACACGCCGGTGGTGCCTGGGACGTACGCGAGCAGCACTTCAGCCCGCTGGGCGGGCTGGTCGTCCACGCGGTCGAGGACCACTTGGCCGCGCGTGGGGGCAGCGCCCTGATACCGGTCCGGATCAGCTACGACATCCTGGGCCGCCCGGCCCTCGACGAGTGCGAGATCGAGGTGGAGACCCTCCGCCCCGGCCGCACCATCGAACTCCTGGAGGCCGTCGTGCGCATCGCCGGCCGCCCGGTGGTCAGGGCCCGCGTCTGGCTGCTGTCGGCGCAGGACACCGCGGCCGTCGCCGGGGGTGCCGGCGACCGGCTCACCCCACCCGACCGGCTCGCACCCTGGGCGATGAGCGAGTCCTGGCCGGGCGGTTTCATCGCGTCCCTGGACGTGCGTCCGCTCGCCCCGCCGAGCCCCGGCCGCACCACCGCCTGGGTCTCCACCCCGCTCACCCTGGTCGCCGGCGAGCCCAGCAGCCCGCTCGCCTCCTACCTCTCCCTCGTCGACACGGCGAACGGCATCGCCGTACGCCAGTCGCCCACCGCGTGGATGTTTCCCAACGTCGACCTGACCGTGCACCTGCACCGCCGCCCGGAGGGCCCCTGGACCGGTCTGGACACCACCGTGGCCTTCGGCCCGACCGGCGTGGGCCTGACCAGCACCGTCCTGCACGATCTGCACGGCCCGGTCGGCCACGCCCAGCAGATCCTGACCGTGCGCCCCATGCCGGGCGGCTGACCGTGGCCGGGCCCTTCGCGGGCCCGGCGCCCGTCCCGTACCGCGCGCGCGATCGGCGCGGAGCTGATGTCCTGGTTGTGGGGGCCGTCGTACCCGCTTCCGGGAGAGACAGATGAGTACCTACACAGTCGCGCAGGTGATCACCGCCGGCGGTCCGTTCGAGATCGTCGAGCGTGAGGCGGCGGAGCCGGGCCGCGGTCAGGTCGCGATCACCGTGGAGGCGTGCGGAGTCTGCCACAGCGACAGCTTCTTCGTGGACGCCTTGGTGCCCGGGGTCACTTTCCCGGTCGTTGCCGGGCACGAGATCGCCGGGCGGATCGAGCAGCTCGGCGAGGGGACGCAGGACCAGGGCTGGCAGGTGGGCGACCGGGTGACGGTGGGCTGGTTCGGCGGCAGCTGCCACCACTGCACCCCGTGCCGGCAGGGCGACTTCATCGTGTGCCCGAATCTGAAGGTCCCCGGCTGGTCCTACGACGGCGGCTTCGCCGAGCGGGTGATCGCGCCGGTCGACGCGCTGGCCCGGATCCCCGACGCGCTGGCGGCGACCGACGCCGGGCCGATGGCGTGCGCGGGCGTGACCACGTTCAACGGACTGCGGCGCAGCTCCGCGCAGCCGGGTGATCTGGTGGCCGTGCTCGGCATCGGAGGGCTGGGGCATCTGGGGGTGCAGTACGCGGTGGCCATGGGCTTCGAGACGGTGGCGATCGCGCGCGGGGCCGACAAGGCCGACTTCGCCAAGCAGCTCGGCGCGCACCACTACGTCGACAGCACGACGGACACCCCAGTCGCCGACGCGTTGCAATCGCTGGGCGGCGCCAAGGTCGTGCTGGCCACGGCCGGCAGCTCCGAGGCGATCGCGGCGACCGCCGACGGACTGTCGCACCGCGGTGAGCTGGTGGTGATCGGGGCGGCGCCCGAGCCGCTGGGGATCAGCCCCCTCCAGCTGATCACGGGTGCCCGGATCATCCGCGGGCACCCGTCGGGCACCGCGCAGGACGTCCAGGACACGATGGCGTTCAGCGCCCTGCACGGGATCCGTCCGACGACCGAGGCGGTGCCGCTGGACCAGGCCGGCGAGGCGTACCGGAAGATGCTCGCCGGCGCCGCCCGGTTCCGCATGGTGCTCACGACCGGATGACCAACCGGCGCGGCACCACGGCCGGTTGTCCCGCACCGGGTGGAGCGCTCAGGCCTTCCGAGCCAGAAGGCAGGCGTGCTGCCGCGTCAGCCGCCCGGCGGGCTCCTGCACCAGGCGGGCCGTGACGACCAGCCCGGCCCGCTCCAGGAGTTCGGATACCCGCTCGACGGGGAGGAGGTACCACTCGTAGGACACGGGATGGCCGTATCCCCGGGCAGGCCGCCGGTGTTCGTCGCCGACATGGCATCCCCACAGCAGGAGTCCTCCCGGCGCGAGTGTGCGGTGGAACTCGGCGAAGACATCGGGCAGCAGCGCGGGGGGCGTGTGGTGCGTGGAGTACCAGGCGAGGATGCCGCCGAGCACGTCGTCGGCCAGGCCCAGCGCGGTCATCGAACTCTGGGCGAACGCCAGGTCCGGGTGGGCGTGCCGGGCCTGCCGCACCATGCCGGCCGACAGGTCGACGCCGATCGCGCGCACTCCCGACTCGCGCAGGTGGGCGGTGACATGGCCGGGCCCGCAGCCCAGATCCGCGACCGGTCCCAGTCCGGCGTGCCGCACCTGCTCGGCGAACGCCGCCAGCATCCCGCGCGACAGCGGGTCCAACTCGGCCGGTTTCGGGACTTGTTCGGCGTAGGCGGCGGCGACGGTGTCGTACGACTCGCGGATCGCCCTGAGCGTGAGGCTGGTGGGTTCGGTCACACGGGCAGACGCTAGCGAAAGGGCCGGCCCGTCGGGGCCCGGAGCGCCGGAGAGCACGTCAACCGCGACATGGAGAGAGGTTCATGTGTCGAGGAGACACGGTGATCTTCACATCCCCTCCACCTCTCCGTCACTCTGTTCTTACTTCTTGTGTATGCTCCTGAGGCTCCATTGGCACCACTGAGGGGGGAACCTCGTGCGTATACGCTCCGCGCTGGCCGTGGCCGCCACGGCCGGGACGGTCGCCGTCATCGCCGCCGCACCGGCGCAGGCCGCCGAATACTCGTCCGCGCTGAAGGTCAAGGGCGTCCAGTACGACGCGCCCGGACGGGACTCCAACAACTGCCGTACCGGCAACACCAAGGACGAGTACCTGACGATCAAGAACTACTCGCGCACCGCGACCGTCAACCTCAAGGGCTATGTGGTCAAGGACGCCTCCGGCAACCGGTTCACGTTCCGCGCCAACCACACACTCGAGCCCGGCGACTACGTGAAGCTGCGCGGGGGCAAGGGCACGGACTCCGACGCCAAGAACGTCGTCTACCGCCAGAACTGCAACTTCATCTGGAACAACGACAAGGACACCATTTACCTGCTCAAGCCCTCCGGTGCCCGCGCCGACGTCCACTCCTACACCAAGGCCCAGGACGACCGCGACGGCGACGGCTACATCAGCTACCACGGCTGAGCCCGCGCCGATCCGGCCGGCCGCCGGGAAGCTCACGGCGGCCGGGCCCTCGTACCGGACCCAGGGGGACCATGAACCAGTACCACCAGCCGCGACGACCGCGCGGCAGATCCGGCATCCGGCCGCCGCACCGGCGCGGACTCGTACGGGCGGTGGGCATCGCCCTGCTCGCGATGGGAGCCTTCGGCTGCGGCCAGTCCGCCGACGGCGCCGCGAAGCCGCAGCCCAGCGTGACCGTCACGGCCACGGCCACAGTCACGGCCACGGCGACCGAGACCGTCACACCCGAGCCAACCACGACGGTCACCGCGACCAAAACAGTCAAGACGCCCGGTCCGACGGTCACCGTCACCAAGGCGGCGGCCGCCGCCGGAACCGGCACCAGCCGCAGTGGTGGCGGCAGCGGCGGCAGCAACAGTGCGAGCGGCACATGCTCGATCGTCTCCAACGCGGGCAACTGCTACCAGGCGGGGCAGTTCTGCCGCAACAGCGACCACGGAGCCCGGACCACCACCGCGGGCGGCACGCCGATCACGTGTTCGTTCCGCTCCAACTCCTGGCGTTGGACGTACTCCTGACGGTATGTCAGCAGCGAGCCCGCCGCCGGGCGGCGGGCTTGCGCACTCGTCCGGCGACGGCGGCGGCTAGGGTCTTGGCATGATCCAAAACGAGAAGTCCTAGGTGTCGCTCTCCTCGGTCGGGCGGGTGCGTCCGGGCTCCGGGAGCTGGCCCTCCTGGGCCCGGATGTGCAGTACGTCGCCGACGAACAGGTCGTACACCAGGACGCCGACGACCCCGCCGACGAGCGGTCCGACGATCGGGATCCACCAGTAATGGCTGAACGACCCGGCCAGGCTGCCGGGCAGAGCCAGGTCTCCCCACCCGGCGAAGAACGTGAACAGGCGCGGACCGAAGTCACGGGCCGGGTTGATGGCGTACCCGGCGTTCGCTCCGTAGGAGATGCCGATGGCGGCCACCACGAAGCCGATGACCAGCGGCCCGAGGTTGGCCTTCACGGCGGTGTTGCGCAGGTCGAGCACCGCCACGATCAGCATGACCAGGAACGCGGTGCCGACGATCTGGTCCACGAGCGGCCCCCAGTAACCGCCGTGGAAGTAGGGCGCCGGGAAGGTGGCGAAGATCGAGAACGAGGCGACGGTGTGCCCGTGCGTCTTCGGTCCCTTCATCGCCTGGTCGAAGGTGTTGATCGCGTCGTGATAGACCGCGTACACCACCGCGGCGCCGACGAAGGCGCCCGCCACCTGTGAGATCCAGTACGGAACCACCTTCACCCGGGGGAACTTGCGGCGCACCGCGAACGCCAGCGTCACCGCCGGGTTGATGTGCGCCCCGCTGACGCCTCCGGCGACGTACACGCCGAAGGCCACCGCGAAGGCCCAGCCCCAGCCGACCAGCAGCCAGTCACCGGCGCTGATGAAGAACGTCGTGGGCCCCTCGGTGCGTCCCGAGCCGGGCAGCGCCGCCACCGCCATGGCCACCGAGCCGCATCCGAAGGCGATGAGGACCAGCGTCCCCAGGAACTCCGCCATGCATTCGCCCAAGAGCCCGCCACGGCGCCTGAGCCGTGAGGGACTCAGCAGGGGCGGGATTTCCACGGCCATATCGGCCCCCTCAACGAACGGTCCGGCGAACGGCCGGCACAGCCCTGAACAGGACGGCCTCGCGTTGCCGCCCAGCCCCGGGCGGCCCCGCCTCACTGCACAGTCTGCGCGCGGGGCCGGACCGAGGCCACTCGGCCCGGCCCGGGACACCGCCGGCCCACCGCCACGCGGTGCCGTTCCTTCCCCCCGTACCCGTGCGAACGCGCGTTCCACGCCCCGTCGGCCACCGCGCCGACACGCCCCCGCGGCGTGCCGGGGCCCTCCAGAAGGTGAACCCCCATACGGGTGAGATTACTCAGGCCGTCGCCGCGAAGAACCGAGGAATAGAGGCGCGTCGAACGTTCCGGTTCCCTCGGCGCGAGCGGATCCGAGTGGCATCCGAGCGACGACCGAACAAGACTGATCAGTGGTTTCGTGATCAGGCGAAAACGCACGGTCCCGGAGACCGGGCACCGTTGACCGATGGTTTTCGACCTTTCCTTCAGGGAGCTCGCATGGTGGAGAAGTCTGCCGACATCTTGATGCCCGGACCGGACGAACCCGTGATCGCCGGGCATGCAGGCACCCTCCCGACGGCGGCGGATACCGAGAGGGAGTTCGCCGGAATCCTGGCGGATGTCGTACACGCCGAACACGTTCCGCCCGAAAGTCATTTCTTCGACGACCTGGGTGCCAACTCCCTGGTCATGGCGCAATTCTGTGCGCGGGTCCGGAAGAGATCCGACCTGCCGCCGGTGTCCATGAAGGACATCTACCGCAACCCCACGGTCCGCAGCCTGGCGGAAGCCCTCGCGAGCCTCGCTCCACCACCCGCCGCCGCACCCGCGCCGGCGGCCCCGGCGGCACCCGCGGGCGGGACGCCGGCACCGGCCGGGGCGGCACCGAGCACGGCTCGCTACGTGCTGTGCGGAGCCGCCCAGTTGCTCATCTTCCTCGGATATTCGTTCGTCGCCGGAATGGCCACCGCACGGGCCTACGAGTGGATCGGCTCGGCCTCGGGCGTCGTCGACGTCTATCTCCGGTCCCTGGTGTTCGGGACCGGCGGTTTTCTCCTGCTGTGCGCCTTCCCGGTCGCGGCGAAGTGGATTCTCGTCGGCCGCTGGAAGCCGGGCGAGTTCCCGGTGTGGGGTGCGGCCTATCTCCGCTTCTGGATCGTCAAGGTGCTCCTGCACGCGAATCCGATGATCCTCTTCATCGGAAATCCTGTGTACGTGATGTATCTGCGGGCCCTGGGCGCGCGGATCGGCAAGGACGTCACGATCCTCTCCCACTCCGTGCCGGTCTGCACCGACCTGCTCACCATCGGCGCGGGCACGGTGATCCGCAAGGACGCGTTCTTCCAGTGCTACCGGGCGCACGCCGGGCACATCCAGACCGGCCGGATCGACATCGGCCGGGACGCCTTCGTCGGCGAGAAGTCGGTGCTCGACATCGACACCTCGATGGGCGACGGCTCTCAGCTCGGCCACGCCTCCGCCCTGTACCGGGGCCAGCACGTGCCGGCCGGCGAACGCCGGCACGGCTCCCCGGCACAGCCCACTTCGGTCGACCACATCAGGGTCGAGCCGACCCGGTGCGGCACGCTGCGGCGGGCCGTCTTCGGGGTGTCCTCCCTGCTCCAGCTCTTCCTGCTGTACCTGCCGCTCGCCGTCGGCGGCATCTACATGCTGTTCGCGGAGGTCCCGGCGCTGCGCGGCCGGCTGGACGCGGGGACGACCCTGTCCACGGTGCCGGAGTTCCTCACCGACACCCTGGCCGTGTCCGCCGTGCTGTTCTTCGGCGGGCTCGTCGTGGGCCTGGCCCTGATGTTCGCGGTGCCCCGGCTGCTGAGCCTGGCCGTCAAGCCCGACCGGGTCTACCCGCTCTACGGCTTCCAGTACGCGATGCACCGGGCCGTGGCCGGCCTGACGAACATCAAGTTCTTCCCCTGGCTCGTCGGCGACAGCTCCTACATCGTCCCCTATCTGCGCCGGCTCGGATACGACCTGTCCCAGGTGGAGCAGACCGGCTCGAACTTCGGCACCGAGGTGCAGCACGAGACGCCGTTCCTGGTGTCCGTCGGCAGCGGGACGATGGTGGCCGACGGGCTCTCCGTCATCAACGCCGACTACTCCAGCACCTCCTTCAAGGTGAGCCGGGCGACGATCGGCGCGCGCAACTTCCTCGGCAACAACATCGCCTATCCGGCGGGAGCCAGAACGGGCGACAACTGCCTGCTCGCGACGAAGGTGATGGTCCCCCTCGACGGCGAACTGCGCGAAGGGGTCGGGCTGCTCGGCTCACCGTGCTTCGAGATCCCCCGTTCGGTGGAGCGCGACACCCGCTTCGACCACCTCAGGACGGGCGACGCCCTGCGCCGCAACCTCGCCGCGAAGAATCGCTACAACCTGCGTTCCATGGCGCTCCACCTGCTGCTGCGCTGGGTGCTCGCCGCCGTGCTCACGGGAATCGCTCTGGCCTGCGTCGACCTGTACGGCACGCTGGGCCACGTGGTGATCGCCGGCTATCTGGCCCTCACCCTCGCCATCACGGCCGGCTACTTCATCCTGGTGGAGCGGGCCATCGCCGCCTTCCGCGCCCTGCGCCCCCGCCTGTGCTCCATCTACGACCCGTACTTCTGGTGGCACGAGCGGCTGTGGAAGGTGCCCGACGAATGGCTCGAGGTGTTCAACGGGACCCCGTTCAAGAGCCTGGTCTGGCGCCTGATGGGCGTACGCATCGGCCGCAGGGTCTTCGACGACGGCTGCTACATCACGGAGCGGACGCTCACCGTCATCGGGGACGACTGCACGCTGAACGCGGGCAGCAAGATCCAGTGCCACTCGCAGGAGGACGGCACCTTCAAGTCGGACCACACCACGCTCGGCTCCGACTGCACGCTCGGGGTCGGCGCGCACGTGCACTACGGCGTGACGGTGGGCGACGGGGCCGTACTGGCGCCCGATTCCTTCCTCATGAAGGGCGAGGAAGTCCCCGCGAAGGCGGAATGGGGCGGAAATCCCGCCGCGCCGACGGCGAAGTGAGGAAGGGCCATTCAATGGGAGCGCGCGTGGCAGCGGACAGGGAGTTCTGGAGCGAGGTGCTCACCGCCGGCGGCTTCACCGCCGTTCCGCGGTGGGCACCCGAGCCGGTGGCCGGTGACGCCGAGCACGAGGAGACCGTGCCGGCCGGGACGGCGCGGGCGGTACGCGCCCTCGCGGCGGAGCTGGGGGTGCCGTCCAGCGCGGTCCTGCTGGCCGCGCACGCCAAGGTGCTGGCCGCGCTGTCCGGTGAGCAGGACGTGGTGACGGGCTGGGACACGGGCCCCGACGCCGGCCCACTGCCCTGCCGGCCTGCCGTCGCGCCGGGGTCCTGGCGCCGGCTGGTGCTCGACGCCCACCGTGTCGCGGCGGACCTGATCGCGCACCGGGACTTCCCCGTGGACGAGCTGCGCCGGGAGCTGAAACTCCCGGAACCGTTGTTCGAGGCCGTCTTCGACCCGGCGGACACCGGGAGCGGCGCTCTGCCCGCCGATGCGGTGCTGCGGATGGCCTTCGGCGAGCGGGACGGGCTGCTGACGGCACGCTTGCGGTACCGCACGGACGCGCTGGACGCCGAGGCCGCGGCCCGGGTCTGCGGCTACCACCTGACCGCGCTGCGGCTGATGACCGCCGACGTGGACGCCGAGCACACCGGGCAGAGCCTGCTGTCGCCCGAGGAGACGCGCGACCAGCTGGAGGGGCTGGCCGGACCCCACCGGGAGCTGCCGTCCGCGCGGGCGCACGAACTCTTCGAGCAGCGGGTACGGGCCCACCCCGAGGCGGTGGCC
Source organism: Streptomyces sp. NPDC047453 (assembly GCF_040643155.1). NCBI lineage: Bacteria > Bacillati > Actinomycetota > Actinomycetes > Kitasatosporales > Streptomycetaceae > Streptomyces > Streptomyces sp. NPDC047453. The sequence goes on from NZ_JBEYTS010000003.1 coordinate 193,571, forward strand.
GCGGTGCACGGCGACCGCTCGTGGACGTACGGGGAGCTGAACGCGCGGGCCAACCGGCTGGCCCGCGCGCTGCTGGCGCGCGGTCTGGGCCGGGAGGACGTGGTGGCCGTGGTCACCGAGCGCAACCTCGACTGGCTGGCGGCGGTGCTGGCGGTGTTCAAGGCCGGCGGTGCCTATCTGCCGATCGAGCCGCACTTCCCGGCCGAGCGCATCGGGGCGATGCTCGCCCGGGCCGGCTGCCGGCTGGTGCTGACCGAGCCGGGCAGCACCGCCACCCTGGACGAGGCGCCGGCCGCACTGCCGCCGGGGACCGAGAAGCTGCTGATCGAAACGGCGTACGCGGAGGAGCAGGCGGACGACGACCTCCGGGTGGAGGTCTCCCCGGGCCAGTTGGCGTACATCTACTTCACCTCCGGCTCCACCGGCGAGCCCAAGGGAGCGATGTGCGAGCACGCCGGCATGCTCAACCACCTGTACGCCAAGATCGACGATCTGGGGATCGGTCCCGGGCGGGTGGTGGCGCAGACGGCTCCGCAGTGCTTCGACATCTCGCTGTGGCAGCTGCTGGCCGCGCTGCTGGTGGGCGGGCGGACCCTGCTGGTCGAGCAGGAAGCCGTCGTGGACGTGGAGCGTTTCGTCGACACGCTGGTGCGCGGCCGGGTCGCCGTGGCGCAGGTCGTGCCCTCCTATCTGGAGGTGGTGGCCTCGTACCTGGAGCGGCACCCCCGCGAACTGCCCGACCTGGCCTGCGTGTCGGTGACCGGCGAGGCGCTGAAGCGGGAACTCGTCCAGCGCTGGTTCGCCCTCCAGCCCGGCATCAAGCTGGTCAACGCCTACGGGCTGACGGAGACTTCGGACGACACCAACCACGAGGTCATGGACGCGGTTCCGGAACGGGTGCTGCTGGGGCGCCCGGTCGGCAACGTGCGCGTCTACGTGGTCGACGAGCACCTTTCCCCGGTGCCGCTCGGCGCCCCCGGGCTGATCGCCTTCTCCGGCGTGTGCGTGGGACGCGGATACGTCAACGACCCCGAGCGGACCCGTGAGGCCTACCGCGAGGACCCGCACCGGCCGGGCGAGCGGCTGTATCTGGCGGGCGACTGGGGCCGCTGGCACCCCGGCGGGAAGCTGGAGTTCCTCGGCCGCCGGGACAGTCAGGTCAAGATCCGCGGGTTCCGCATCGAGATCGGGGAGATCGAGAACACCCTGCTGCGCGTTCCCGGGGTCCGGGACGGCGCGGTGGTCGTCGCCGAACTCGCGGGCCGCAGCACGCATCTGATCGCCTTCCACACCGGTCGGCGACTCGAACCCGAGGAGTTGCGCGACGCGCTCGGTGCGGTGCTCCCCGCGTACATGGTCCCGTCGGCCTTCCACTGGCAGGACGGGCTGCCGCTGACCGCCAACGGCAAGATCGACCGCAAGGCGCTGACCGCGCTGGCCGAACGCGGCACGCCGGCGGCGGACGAAGCCGGTTCCGGTGAGTCCCACGACGCCCCGCGCACCCCGGCCGAGCGGAGGCTGGCGGCCGCCTGGGCGGAACTGCTGGGCCTGCCCGGGCAGACGATCGGCCGGCGGGACCACTTCTTCGACCTCGGCGCGACCTCCCTGTCGGCGGTGAAGCTCACCATCGCCCTGAACCGCGCGGTGTCCCTCAAGGACATCACCCGGCACCCGGTACTCGCCGACCTCGCGGCGTGCCTCGACGGCACGGCCCGGCAGCGACCGGAGCTGCTCCAGCCGTTGTCGGCGGACGAGGATTCCTCCGAGTGCGCGCTGGTGTGCTTCCCGCACGCGGGCGGCAACGCGGTCAACTTCCAGCCGCTGGCGAGCGCCCTGGCCGGCAGCGGCGTCGTCGTCCACGCGGTGGACCTGCCCGGCCACGACCTGGCCGCCGGGGAGGAGCCGTTCGCGCCGTTGGAACAGGTGGTGGAGCGGGTCGCCGCGGAGATCGCCGGGCGCGGCCTGAAGCGGGTCATGCTCTGGGGCCACTCCTCCGGCACCGCGCCCGCTCTGCTGACTGCCCGGAGGCTCTCCGCGCTCGGAGTGGAGGTGACTCGGGTGTTCCTCGGCGCGCAGTTGCCCGGCACGGCCGCCGAACGGCGCGCCGCCGCCGCCGAGTTGACCGAGCGCAGCGATGCCGAGATCGCCGCTCGGCTCGGTGCGGACGGCGGCCACCTGGAGCTCGGCGAGCTGAACGCGGAGCACGCCGAGCGCGTCGGGGCCGCCTACCGGCACGACTGCGTGGCGGCGCACCGCTGCTTCGCCGACGCCCTCGACAGCCCGCCGGCGGTGAGACTGGCCGCGCCGGTCACCGTGATCGTCGCCGCCGACGACCCGAGCACCGCGGGCTTCCAGGACCACTGGCGGGACTGGGAGTTCCTCGCCGAACAGGTGGACCTGCGTGAACTGACAGACGGCGGCCACTACTTCCCACGCACCCGCCCGGCCGCGGTGGCGGCGGCCGTACTGGACGCCGCCGACCTGCTGGCCTCCTCCTGAACACCGCTGAGGCCCGCCCCGGCCTCGTTGGTGACGAACGAAAGGAAACCGAGATGTCGTTCTCGTCCCCGGCTTCGGTACTGGAGGTGGAGCTGCGACCGGGCAGACCGCCCGTCCTGCGTGTCGAGACCCCTGCGGACGCGACCGGATGGGCGGCCGAGCACCGCAAGGCACTGCGGGCCCGGGTCGCCGAGCACGGAGCCGTGCTCGTACGCGGCCTGGGGCTGCGGGAGCCCGAGCAGATCTCCGCCGTCTTCACGGAACTGGGCGGCCCGCTGATGCCGGAACGGGAGGCCTTCGCCCCCCGCGAGGCCTACGGCCGCGGTCTGTACTCCTCCACCGCCTGGCCCGCCAACCAGCCCATGTGCATGCACCACGAGCTGAGTTACGCGCTGAAGGTGCCCGGTCTGATGCTGTTCGCGTGCCCGACCGCGCCCACCGAGGGCGGGGCGACCGCGGTCGCCGACGCGGAGGAGGTGCTGAACGCGCTGCCCGCAGGGCTGACCGAGCGTTTCGAGCGCGAGGGCTGGCTGCTCACCCGCAGCTACAACGACGAGATCGGGGCGTCCCTGGCGGAGTCGTTCGGCACCGACGACCACGAGACCGTCGAGAACTACTGCCGCGCCCACGCCATCGAGTTCGCCTGGCAGCCCGACGGCGGCCTGCGCACCCGGCAGCGGCGCTGCGCCGTGGTGCGGCACCCGGACACCGGCCGGCGCTGCTGGTTCAACCAGATCGCCTTCCTCAACGAGTGGACGCTGGCCCCGGAGGTGCGCGAGTACCTGGTGGACGAGTACGGCGAGGACGGGCTGCCGTTCAACACCCGCTTCGGCGACGGCACACCGATCGGCGAGGAGGTCGTGCAGCTGCTCAACGAGACGTACGAGGCGCACACCCGACGCGAGCCCTGGCAGTCCGGCGACCTGATGCTGGTCGACAACATCCGCACGGCGCACAGCAGGGAGACCTTCACCGGTGACCGGCAGGTGCTCGTCGCCATGGCCGAGCCCCAGCGCCTTGCCGAGTACGGCCCGACCCCGAAGGGAAGCCGGCGATGACCTCGACCTCCCCCGCCACCGACCCGACCACCTCCCGGCCCGCCCCGGTGCCGACCTTCGCCGTGATCTCCGGCGCCCAGGTCCGGCAAGCGCTCGAAGGGCGCGAGAAGCAGCTCACGGAGCTGGTCGAGGCGACGTACCGGCTGCACGGCTCGGGCAGCACGGTGAACCCGCCGTCGTACTTCCTGCGCTTCCCCGACCGTCCCACGGCACGGATCATCGCGCTGCCGGCCTCCGTCGGCGGGTCGGTGGGCGTGGACGGACTGAAGTGGATCTCCAGCTTCCCGGCCAACGTCGGCGCCGGCCTGCCCCGGGCCTCGGCGGTCCTGGTCCTCAACGACCACGACACCGGCTACCCGTTCGCCTGCATGGAGAGCTCCATCATCAGCGCCACCAGGACCGCCGCGTCCGCGGCGCTGGCCGCCGACTGGCTCACCCGCAACCGGCCCCGCCCCACCCGGGTCGGCTTCTTCGGCACCGGCCTGATCGCACGCTACATCCACACCTTCCTGACCGGCACCGGCTTCGGCTTCGACAGCGTCGGCGTCTACGACGTGTCCGCCGACAGCTCCGCCGGGTTCTGCGGCTACCTGCGCCAGAGCGGTGCCGCCGGGCACGCCCCGGAGGTCACCGTCCATGAGAGCGCCGAGGACCTGATCCGCTCCAGCGACCTGGTGGTCTTCGCGACGATCGCCGGCGAGCCGCACGTCACCGACCCGGCCTGGTTCACCCACCATCCGGTCGTCCTGCACGTGTCGCTGCGCGACCTCGCCCCCCAGGTGCTGCTCTCCGCCGCCAACTTCGTCGACGACGTCGAGCACTGCCTGAAGGCCGGCACCTCGCCGCACCTGACCGAGCAGCTCACCGGCGGCCGGGACTTCCTGCACGGCACCCTCGACGACGTCATGACCGGGCGGGTGGATCCGCCAGCCGACCGGCCGGTGATCTTCTCGCCGTTCGGCCTGGGGGTCCTCGACCTCGCCGTCGGCAAGTACGTCTACGACGAGGTGGCCCGCGCCAAAAACCTGCACGTCATCGACGACTTCTTCCATGAGCTGCGCCGGTACGGCTGAACGTTCCTATCCTCGGCCCAGGCATCAGGAGGCCAGCGTGCCCGTCATCTCAGCCCCCCACGCCTTCAACGAAGGCCAACTCTATGTTGATCTCCGGCCGATATTCGGGCGCTCGCTCTACCTGAAGTGCGAGGGCTTCAACTTCGCCGGCTCGATCAAGATGAAGGCCGCGACGGAGATGGTGGAGGCCGCGGAACGGGACGGCCTCCTGACGCCCCGCTCGATCCTCATCGAGTCCTCGTCGGGCAACCTCGGTGTGGCGCTCAGTATGATCGCCGCCAGCAAGGGCTACCGGTTCCTCTGCGTGACGGACTCCCGCTGCAACCTGTCCGCCCGGCTGCTGATGGAGGCGCTGGGCAGCGAGGTGCACGTCATCGCCGACCTGGACGCCAACGGCGGCTTCCTCGGCGCGCGGATCGACTACGTCCGCGCGCTGTGCGCCTCCGACGAGCGGTACGTCTGGCTCAGCCAGTACACCAACCCGAACAACTGGGGGGCCCACTACCGCAGGACCGCACCGGAGATCGCCCGCCAGTTCCCCCGTCTCGACGTGCTGTTCGTCGGCTCGGGCACCACGGGCACGCTGATGGGCTGCGCCCGCTTCTTCCGCGAGTGGCACCGGCCGGTGCGGATCGTCGCGGTGGACACCGTCGGCTCGGTGGCCTTCGGCGGCAAGCCGGGCCGGCGGATGATCCCCGGACTGGGCATGAGCATGCGCCCGCCGCTGCTCGACGAGTCCTTCGTCGACGAGGTGGTCCGGGTCGAGGAGGCGGACACCATCCGCGCCTGCCATCGGCTGGCCCGGCGCGGCTTCCTGTTCGGCGGCTCCACCGGGACGGTGGTCAGCGGCGCGATGGACTGGCTGTCGCGCAACGACGCCCGCGACCTGACCGCCGTGGCCATCGCCCCGGACCTCGGGGAGCGCTACCTCGACACGATCTACCAGTCCTCCTGGCTCGAGGACCTGTACGGCGACGTGTTCCGCGGCGACCGGCACGGTCGGCAGGAACTCGGCCCCGAGGAAGTCACCGCGGGCTCCCTGGCCGTCGACCCCCGCTCGCACACGCGGCGCGCGCCCCGCGACCGGTAGCGCCCGCCGCACGGACGGGGACCGCGGGGCGAACGGCCGCCCCGCGGTCCCCGTCCGGGGATCGGACGCCGGTCAGCCCGCCGCGCCCCGGAGTTCGGACAACGTGGCCGCGGTCAGCGGCCGCGGCTCGCTGTCGGGGTCGACCAGGACCACGGTGCAGGTGGCGGTGTGGGTCAGGGCCGCGGTGAAACTGCCGTCGGCGAACTGGGCGAGCGGGCCACGCGGCGAACGGCCGACCGCCACGGCACGCGCGCCCACCTCGGCGGCGTGCCGGGCCAGGGCGCGGCCGGCCGCCGCGTGGTCGCCGACGCTGCCGAGGATCTGGCCCCGCGCGACGACGCCATGGGCGGCGAGGCGGTCGAGGTGGGCGGTGACGGTGGCGCGGGCCTGCGCGAAGTCCTCTGCGTCGGCCGCCTGTTCCTCGACGACGGCGGTGTGCTGGACGTGCACGACCTCCAGGGGGCTGCCGGTGTCCCGGGCGAGCCGTGCCGCGGCGTCGACGATCACGGCGGCACCATCGTGGGCGCCGACGGCGACGACCACGGGCGGCGTGCCGGTGGACGCCGCGGTGCCGACGGGCGTGAACGTCGGTGTGACGGGCTCCCCTTCACCGGTGCGCGTCTCGGCCTCCCGCAGCAGCCGGTGGCCGCAGGCCAGCACCGGAATGGCGAGGAGGAAGGTGGCGGCGCCCAGGTAGAAGGGGACGCTGAGGTCGGTGGCGTCGGCGAGCTTGCCGGCGAAGTAGGGTGCCAGGCCGCCGCCGATGAACCGCAGGAAGCCGTACGCGGAGGAGGCGACGGGCCGCTCGGCCGGGGAGACGAGCATGACGGCCTGGGTGGTCAGGGTGTTGTTGATGCCGATGAAGGCGCCGCTGGCGACGACCGCCACGATGACCACGGTGGGCGTGGCGACGCCGGCCGCGATGACGGCCATCACGATGCTCAGGCCGAGCAGGTTGGCGTAGAGCACGGGGGCGGTGCCGTAGCGGGCCTGAAGGCGCGGGGCGAAGAAGACGCTGAAGGCGGCCACGAGCAGGCCCCAGCCGGTGAAGACCAGCCCGAGCTGGTGGGCGCTGAGCTCCATCGGGTACGGCGCGTAGCCGAGCATGGTGAAGAAGCCCCAGTTGTACAGCAGGGCCATGATGCCCATGGTCAGCAGGCCGCGGTGGCGCAGGGCCCTGAGGGGGGCGAGGGGCGAGGTGCGGCGTTCGGGTTTCGGCAGGGTCGGGACGAAGGCCAGGGTGGCTATGAGGGCGACGGCCATGAGGACGGCGACGCCGAAGAAGGGGCCGCGCCAGCTGATCGCGCCCAGTTCGCCGCCGAGCAGCGGGCCGACGGCGATGCCGAGGCCGAGCGCGGTCTCGTAGAGGATGATCGCGCCGCCGAAGCCGCCGCTGGCCGAGGCGACGATGACGGCCAGCGAGGTGGCGATGAACAGGGCGTTGCCCAGCCCCCAGCCGGCGCGGAAGCCGACGATGCCGTTGATGGAGCCCGACGAGCCGGCCAGGGCGGCGAAGACGACGATGACGGCCAGGCCGGTGACGAGGGTGCGCTTGGCCCCGAAACGGCTGGAGAACCAGCCGACGATCAGCATCGCGACCGCGGTGACGATCAGGTAACTGCTGAACAGCAGGGAGACCTGGCTGGGCGTGGCGTGCAGGCTCTCGGCCAGGGCGGGCAGGATCGGGTCGACCAGGCCGATGCCCATGAACGAGATGACGCAGGCGAACGCGACGGCCCAGACGGCCTTGGGCTGCTTGAAAGGGCTGGCGGCCTTTCCGTGACCGGCGGTCTTTCCGTGCGGTGCACTCATGTGCGCCTCTCCTGTGAGGTGGGCTGAGGTGAGCGGTGGCGGCGCGGCGGATCAGGAGCGCGCCTGGCGGTCCTCGATGACGCGGGCCAGGGCCGGCAGCGCCACCCGCACCGCGCACTGCTCGGCCTCCGGCAGTTCCTCCACGAGCTGCTGAAGGGCCCGGGCGCGTTCGGCGCGGCGTCGCCGGAAGAGCTCGAGACCGGCGTCGGTGGCCTCCACCAGCACGCCCCGGCCGTCGCTGTGGTCGGCGGTGCGCCGTACCAGGCCCGCCCGCTCCAGCCGGGTCACGAGCTGGGTCATGTTGGGCTGGGACACGCTTTCCGCCCGCGCCAACTCGGTCAGCCGGTAGGGGCCCTCGCGGCCCAGCCGGGACAGTGCCGAGGAGGCGGCTGTGCTCAGTCCGCCGGCGGTGGCGCTGCGGCGTACGTAGCGGACCATCTGCTCGACGGCGATCATCAGGTCCTCGGGCGACGCCTCGGGGCCCACTGGGTCCATAACCCGCTTATGCATAAGCGCATTATGCACTTAGGTGTAGGACGAAACAAGATTCCGGGACACAGGGAGGCGGGAACACCTCGAGGCCGGCCGGAGCGGGCCGGCCGGCCTCGATGCCATGATCAGCCGTTGTCAGGCGTGATCAGCTGTGTTCGGTTGTGGTCATGCGCGATCAGGCGAGATCGAACCGGTCGAGGTTCATGACCTTGACCCACGCCGCGACGAAGTCCTCGACGAACTTCTCCTTCGCGTCGTCGCTCGCGTAGACCTCCGCGAGCGCGCGCAGCTCGGAGTTGGACCCGAAGACGAGGTCGGCACGGCTGCCCGTCCACTTGACCTCACCGGTAGCGGCGTCGCGGCCCTCGAAGGCAGCGGCGTCCTCGGACGTCGCCTTCCACGTCGTGCCCAGGTCGAGCAGGTTGACGAAGAAGTCGTTGGTCAGCACGCCGGGCGTCGCGGTGAGGACGCCGAGCTGCGAACCCTTGTACGTGGCGCCCAGGGCGCGCAGACCACCGACGAGGACCGTCATCTCGGGGGCGCTCAGGGTCAGCAGATTCGCCCGGTCGAGCAGCAGGTACTCGGCCGGCAGCCGGTTGCCCTTCCCGTAGTAGTTGCGGAACCCGTCGGCGGTGGGCTCCAGGGCGGCGAAGGACTCCGCGTCGGTCTGCTCCTGCGAGGCGTCCACGCGGCCCGGGGTGAAGGGCACCTCGACGTCGACGCCGGCCTCCTTGGCGGCCCGCTCGACGGCCGCACCACCGGCGAGCACGATCAGGTCGGCCAGCGAGACCCGCTTGCCGCCGCTCTGGGCGGCGTTGAAGGACTCCTGGACCTGCTCCAGGGTGCGCAGCACCGTCGCCAGCTCGTCGGGGTCGTTGACCTCCCAGCCGCTCTGCGGCTGAAGCCGGATGCGGGCGCCGTTGGCACCGCCCCGCTTGTCGCTGCCGCGGAAGGTAGAGGCCGACGCCCACGCGGTGGACACCAGCTGCGGCACGGACAGACCCGAGCCGAGGATCCTGGTCTTGAGCTCGGCGGCGTCCCCGGCGTCGATCTGCTCGTACTCCGCCTCGGGTAGCGGGTCCTGCCACAGCAGCGTCTCCGTCGGTACCTCCGGGCCGAGGTAGCGCACAACCGGGCCCATGTCGCGGTGGGTCAGCTTGAACCACGCGCGCGCGAAGGCGTCCGCGAACTCCTCCGGGTTCTCCATGAAGCGGCGCGAGATCGGCTCGTAGGCCGGGTCGACGCGCAGCGAGAGGTCCGTCGTCAGCATCGTGGGCGCGTGCCGCCTGGACGGGTCGTGGGCGTCGGGGACGGTGTCCGCGCCCGCGCCGTCCTTCGGCCGCCACTGGTAGGCGCCGGCCGGGCTCTTGAACAGCTCCCACTCGTAACCGAACAGGATCTGGAAGAAGCTGTTGTCCCAGGTGGTCGGCGTGTCCGTCCAGATGCCCTCCAGGCCGCTGGTGATCGCGTCGCCGCCCTTGCCGGTGCCGTAGGTGCTCCGCCAGCCCAGGCCCTGCTCCTCCATCGAGGCGCCCTCGGGGGCGGGGCCGACGTGGTCGGCGGGGCCCGCGCCGTGGGTCTTGCCGAAGGTGTGACCGCCCGCGATCAGGGCGACCGTCTCCTCGTCGTTCATCGCCATCCGGCGGAACGTCTCACGGACGTCGCGAGCCGCGGCGATCGGGTCCGGGTTGCCGTTCGGGCCCTCGGGATTGACGTAGATCAGACCCATCTGGACCGCGCCGAGCGGGTTCTCCAGCTCGCGGTCGCCGGTGTAGCGCTCGTCGCCGAGCCAGGTGGTCTCGGGACCCCAGTAGACGTCCTCCTCGGGCTCCCACACGTCCTCACGGCCGCCGGCGTACCCGAAGGTCTTGAAGCCCATCGACTCCAGGGCGACGTTGCCGGCGAGGATCATGAGGTCGGCCCACGAGAGGTTCCGGCCGTACTTCTTCTTCACCGGCCACAGCAGGCGGCGGGCCTTGTCCAGGTTCCCGTTGTCCGGCCAGCTGTTGAGCGGTGCGAAGCGCTGCTGGCCGGCGCCGGCGCCGCCCCGGCCGTCGCTGATCCGGTAGGTGCCGGCACTGTGCCACGCCATCCGGATGATGAAGGGACCGTAGTGGCCGAAGTCGGCGGGCCACCAGTCCTGCGAGGTGGTCAGCACCTCGGCGACGTCCCGCTTGACGGACGGGAGGTCAAGGCTCTTGAACGCCTCGGCGTAGTCGAAGTCCCCGCCGAGGGGGTTGGCCACCGCGGGGTTCTTGGCGAGGATCTTCAGGTTGAGGCGCTCCGGCCACCACTGGCGGTTTCCACCGCCCTGGGTGGGGTGCGCCGCACGACCGTGCGCGACCGGGCAGCCGCCTGTGCCCTCCGTCTTCGCGTCGGTCACGATTGCATCGGGGTTCTCGGACATTGTCTTCCTTCCGGACTGGGCGGATCGCGAGCTCAGGTACTGCCGGAGGTGGAACAGGCGGGGCACAGGCCCCAGTAGTTGACCTCGGCCTCGTGGATCGAGAAGCCGTGGTCCTCGGACGCGGCCAGACAGGGAGCGTCGCCGACGGCGCAGTCGACGTCGGCGAGGGCACCGCACGAGCGGCACACGACGTGGTGGTGGTTGTCCCCGACGCGCCCCTCGAACCGGGCCGGACTGCCGGCCGGTTCGATACGGCGCACGAGCCCCGCCGCGGTGAGCGCGCGCAGCGCCTCGTAGACGGCTTGCAGGGAGACGTGACCGACGCGTTCGCGCGCGCCGGAGGCGATCGCCTCGACATCGAGGTGATCACCTGCCCGTACGGTCTCGAGCAGCGCCACCCGCACGGCGGTCACGCGCAGGCCGGCGTCACGAAGCTCCCCGGCTGTGGACTCGGTCCGAGGTCCGGTCATGCGCCGAACCTACGCCGCAAACACGAACGACTCAAGAAAAGGAAGGGTGAAAGTCCGGTGTGTCGCCGCGCCCCGCGCATCACGCGGGACGCGCCCCTCCCCTCGCACGGGACCCGGCGACACAACACGTGGAACATGGTCACGAAACCGTGATTCCGTGACATCCATCACCTCATTCCCGTAACTAAGCGGGTGGCTTAGTAGATGCCGCCCTGGCGACATATGGGATTTGTCCGTCTTCGTGCGGGAGCGTGTCGCAGCGAGCTCGGCGGCGCCCCCCTCCCTCGTCACCTTCGCTCGTCCCGTGCGGCCGGGGCCTCCTGACGGTGCGCCAGGAATCCGGAGGCCGCGCCGGCCGAGGGCAGCACGCCCGCGTTCGCTTTCGCAAGGGTCTCGCGAACCTACGAGGTCAGGTAGTACTGAGGGCCTTTGCGCCCTTTGCGGAGCCGTCCAGAGAATGACGACCCCCCACCCCGAGCGAGGTCACGCAATGGGCACGCACCGCAAGAAGCAGCACTACCGGCGCATAGTCGTCGCCGCCGTCGCCACGGGCGCCGTCGCCATACCCACCACCGCGCTGGCCTGCAACGGCCGGCCGGCCGCCCCCGGAGAGCGTCCCTCCCACGGCGCCGGGAACCAGCAGGGCAACCCCGGCTGGCACCCGCAGGGCAACCCGGGCTGGAGCTGGCGGAAGGGCAACCCCGTCTCCCCGATCAACCCGCCGCAGGGGGCCCCGGCCGAGTCGGCCGCCCCCAGCCAACCGAGCGCGCCGGACGCCGGTGCGCCCGCCGAGCCGAGCGCGTCCAAGGACACCGGCACATCGTCCGGGCCCACGGCTCGCGTCGTGGAACTCGTCAACGCCGAGCGGTCCAAGGCCGGTTGCTCGGCGCTGACCGTGAACGCGAAGCTGACCAAGGCCGCCCAGGCGCACAGCGAGGACATGGCGGCCCACCGGAACATGTCGCACACCGGGTCCGACGGGTCCAACCCGGGCGACCGCATCACGCGTGCCGGCTACAGCTGGCAGAGCTACGGCGAGAACGTCGCCTACGGTTACGCCACTCCGGAGCAGGTCATGGCGGGCTGGATGTCCAGCTCCGGGCACAAGGCGAACATCCTCAACTGCTCCTTCAAGGAGATCGGCGTCGGTCTCGCCCAGCCCGGCAACTACTGGACCCAGGAGTTCGGAGCCGCCCGGTGACCTGCGGCGAGACGGCGCAAGCCGCGCTTCCGGCCGCCGCGGCCGGTCGGCGTTAGGCGCTGCCCTTCCGCCCCCTCGGTGGCCACGTCGGCCGGTGCGGTCCGGTACTCACGCCGGACCGCACCGACCGACCGCGTCGGGGGTGGTGCCGTCACCGCCCGCCGTGTGTGCGGGGGCGGCTCCTGCGGTCACGGTGGCTGGGCAGGAACTCCTGCACCTTGGACTTGAATCCCTGGCGGACCACGGCGGCACGGTCGCTGTCGCCCTTGAGCACGGAGGCCGCGGCGGCCTCGATCTGGTCGAGGGTGGCGTGCGGAGGAATGGGCGGCACGGCCGGATCGGTCACGAAGTCCAGCACGCAGGGCCGGTCCGCCGCGAGGGCGTGCTCCCAGGCGCCCGTCACCTCGCCGGGCTTCTCGATCCGCTTGCCGTCCAGGCCGAGCAAGCGCGCGAAGTCGGCGTAGGCGACGTCGGGGATCGACTGCGACGGCAGGAACTGCGGAGCGCCCTCCATGGCGCGCATCTCCCAGGTCACCTGGTTGAGGTCCTGGTTGTTGAAGACGGCGACGACCAGGCGCGGGTCGGCCCAGTCCTGCCAGTACTTGGCGATGGTGATCAGCTCGGCCATGCCGTTCATCTGCATCGCCCCGTCGCCCACGAGGGCGATCGCCGGCCGGTCGCCGTGCGCGAACTTCGCACCGATGGCGTACGGCACGCCGGGTCCCATGGTGGCGAGGGTGCCCGAGAGCGAGCCGCGCATGCCACCGCGCAGTTTGAGGTGGCGGGCGTACCAGTTGGCGGCGGAGCCGGAGTCCGCGGCCAGGACGGCGTTCTCGGGGAGCAGGTCGTTTAGTGCGTGGGCGACGTGCTCGGGGTTGACGGGGTCGGCCTCGACCGCGGCGCGCCGCCGCATGACCTCCCACCAGGCCGCGGTGTCCTGTTCGATCTTCCGGCGCCAGCCCTGCTCCGTGGCCACCTTGAGCGAAGGCAGGAGCCGGCGCAGCGTCAGGGCGGCGTCACCGACCAGGTTGACCTCGAAGGGGTAGCGCAGGCCGATCATGCGGGGATCGATGTCGATCTGCACGGCCCGCGCCTGGCCGAACTCGGGCAGGAACTGTGTGTACGGGAAGCTGGAGCCGACGACCAGGAGGGTGTCGCAGTCCCGCATCATCTCGTACGAGGGGCGGGTCCCCAGCAGTCCGATCGCGCCGGTGACGTAGGGCAGGTCGTCGTCGAGGGCGTCCTTGCCCAGCAGTGCCTTGGCCACGCCGGCGCCGAGGTGGTCGGCGACCCACATGACCTCCTGCCGTGCGCCGCGGGCGCCCTGGCCGACGAGGATCGCGGGTTTCCTCCCGGCGTTGAGGACCTCCGCGGCCCGGGCGAGATCTTCCTCGGAGGGCACCGGCGCGTAGTGGGGCATGCCCAGGCTGGAGGGCACCATCTTGAAGGCGTGCTCCGGCGGCGAGTAGTCGAGTTCCTGCACGTCGGCGGGGACGATGACGGCCGTCACCGAACGCCGGGCCATGGCGGTGCGCAGGGCGCGGTCGAGAACGTTGGGCAGTTGCTCGGGGACGGTGACCATCTCGCAGAAGTCGGAGGCGACGTCCTTGTAGAGGGTCAGCAGGTCGACCTCCTGCTGGTAGGAGCCGCCCATGGCGCTGCGGTTGGTCTGGCCGACGACGGCGACCACGGGCACGTGGTCCAGTTTGGCGTCGTACAGGCCGTTGAGCAGGTGGATGGCTCCGGGGCCCGAAGTGGCCGCGCACACGCCGACTTTGCTGGAGAACTTGGCGTAGCCGACGGCTTCGAAGGCGGCCATCTCCTCGTGGCGGGCCTGGATGAACCTCGGCTGGTTGTCGGCCCGGCCCCAGGCGGCGAGCAGGCCGTTGATGCCGTCGCCGGGGTAGGCGAAGACGTGCTCCACCTCCCACTCGCGCAGGCGCTGGAGGAGGTGGTCGGAGACCTTGATGGACATGCGGGGAGCCTTTCCGGTGGAGCGGAGAGGGTGCGGGGGCTAGGGGGTGCGGTACAGGCGGCGCACCGCGGCGCGGCCGGCCGCTGTCGCGGCGGTGGCCGCGAGGGCGCCGACGACGGCTGTGGCCGCCCGGCCGCCGGCCTGTGACGGCTTCGCGGGACGCTGCGCGAGGCGTTCGGGCAGGTGGCTGGGGAGTGGCCCGTCGAGTCCCAGGGCCAGTGCCTCGGCCAGATGCAGGGCCTCGCGGCCGGTGTCGGCCTGTTCGATCTGGGTGCGGCAGCTGAAGCCGTCCGCGAGGAGCAGGCTGGACGGGGGCGCCGCGCGGACGGCCGGAAGGACGCCCTGTTCGGCGACGGCCATGGACACCTCGTGGTGGCCGCGTTCGAAACCGAAGTTGCCGGCCAGGCCGCAGCAGCCCTCGTCGAGGACGTCGGCGTCGATGTGGGCGCGGCGCATCAGTTCGCGGTCGGCGTCGTCGTGCAGGATGGCGTGCTGGTGGCAGTGGGTCTGCACGGTGGCCTGCCGGGACAGGGCAGGCGGCTGCCAGTTGCCGGGCGCGTGGTGGACGAGGTGCTCGGCGAAGGTGCGGAACCGGCCGGCGAGGCGCCGCATGTCCTGGTCGTCGGGGAGGAGTTCGGGTCCGTCCGCCCGGAACACCGCCGTGCAGGAGGGTTCGAGGCCGATGACGGGAGTGCCTGCCTCGATCCAGGGGCGCAGGACGTCGAGCGAGTGCCGCAACACCTTCCCGGCCGTGCGCAGTTGCCCGGTGGAGATCCAGGTCAGTCCGCAGCACACGGGCCGGCCGGGGACGGCGACACGGAATCCGGCGTCCTCCAGGACCCGGACGGCCGACTGGGCGATCGCGGGGTGGAAGTAGGTGCTGAAGGTGTCGGGCCACAGCACCACGGCCCGGGGATCGCCGGGTTCCGGTTCCTCGCCGCCCCGGGCCCGCCACCACTGGAGGAATGGCTCCGGCGCGAACACCGGGGCCCGGCGTGCGCCGTCGACGCCGGCGAGCCGCTTGCCGGCGCCGGACAGGACGGGCGCGTGCAGCGCGGTGTTGGCCAGGGAGGGGGCGAGGCGGGAGAGGCGGGCCCAGAGCGGCAGCCAGCCCATCGAGTAGTGGGCGGCCGGGCGCGGCTTGCCCGCGTAGTGGTGGGCGAGGAACTCGGCCTTGTACGTGGCCATGTCGACGCCCACCGGGCAGTCCGACCGGCAGCCCTTGCAGGCCAGGCAGAGGTCCAGGGCGTCACGGACCTCGGTGGAGCGCCAGCCGTCCTGGACGGCGGAGTCCGCGTGGCCGTCGAGCATCTCGAACAGCAGCCGCGCACGGCCCCGAGTGGAGTGCTCCTCCTCCTTGGTGGCCCGGTAGGAAGGGCACATCACGCCGCCGTGGTGGCTGCGGCAGTTGCCGATGCCGACACAGCGCATCACGGCGCGGGTGAAGGAGTGCTCGTCCTCGGGGTAGCCGAAGTGGTGCCCTACGGTGGCGGGCCGCCAGGCGGGGCCCAGCCGCAGTTGTCCGTCGACCGGGTTCGGCTCGGCGACCTTCCCCGGATTCATACGGTTGCCGGGGTCGAAGAGGGCCTTCAACTCGCCGAGGGCGGCGACGAGGCGCTCGCCGAACATTCGGGTCAGCAGTTCGCCGCGCGCCTGTCCGTCCCCGTGCTCTCCGGAGAGGGATCCGCCGTAGGACGCCACGAGGTCGGCGGCGTGCTCCAGGAAGCGGCGGAATTCGGCCACGCCCTCGGCGGTCTTCAAGGCGAACGGGATACGGGTGTGCACACAGCCCTGCCCGAAGTGGCCGTAGAGCGACGGATGGTCATAGCCGAACTCGTCGAACAGCCCCTTCAGGTCGCGCAGATAGTCCCCCAGTCGGTCGGGCGGGACGGCGGAGTCCTCCCAGCCTTCCCAGGTCTCCCGGCCGTCCGGGGGACGGGCCGTCACCCCCAGCCCCGCCTCGCGGGCCTTGAGCATCTCCTGTTCGCGCTCCGGGTCGTCGGAGAAGGCCACGGCCGAGTCCTTCTCACCGCGGCCCACCGCCCGCAGCAGCGCCCGCGCCTGATCGTCCACGGCCTCTTGGCTGTCGCCGCCGAACTGCACCAGCAGCCAGCTGTTCCCCTCCGGCAGGGCGCGGAGGGAGTCGAGATAGGCGTGCTCCTCCCGCATCAACTGCGCCATCCGGTCGTCCAGGGCCTCCAGTTGACCGGGCTCGCTGTGCTCGAGGAGGCGCGGGACGTCGTCGGCGGCGGAGCAGATGTCGTCGTATCCGAGGACCAGCAGCGACTGGAACGGCGGCACGGGTACGAGGTCCAGCTCGGCGCGCAACACGGTCACGAGGGTGCCCTCGCTGCCCACCAGGGCCTTGGCGACGTCGAAGCCCTTCTCCGGCAGCAGGGAGTCCAGGTTGTAGCCGGAGACGCGGCGCGGGATGTCCGGGTAGCCGTGCCGCACGTCCGCGAGGTACTCGGTGACGATGCGGTCGAGACCGGCGTAGATCTCGGCCCCGCGGCCGCCTTCCGCCGCGATCCGCGTCCGCTCGGCCTTCGAGGTGGGCCCCACCCACATCCGTGCGCCGTCGTAGGTGAGGATCTCCAGTCGGCGTACGTTGTCCACGGTCTTGCCGTACGCCTGCGCGGACGCCCCGCAGGAGTTGTTGCCGATCATGCCGCCCAGCGCGCAGTGGGTGTGCGTCGACGGTTTGGGACCGAACTGGAGGCGATGGCCGGCCAGTTGCCGGTTGAGCTCGTCCAGGACGATCCCCGGCTCGGCGACGCAGGTGCGGCTGCCGGGGTCGACCGACAGCAGTGCGTGGCAGTACTTCGTCCAGTCGACGATCACGGCCGTGTTGGTCGCCTGACCGGCCAGGCTGGTCCCGCCGCCGCGGGACAGGACCGGAGCGCCGAACCGCGCGCACACCTCGACGGCCCGGGCACCGGCCTCGACGTCGCGCGGGACGACGACCCCGATCGGGACCTGCCGGTAGTTGGACCCGTCGGTGGCGTACGCGCCCTTGCTGCCCGCGTCGAAGCGGACCTCGGCGTCGGCCTCGGCGAGCAGGGCTGCTTCCAGGCCGGCCACGTTCAACTCGGCGGAGTGGGGCACAGGTGTGGGAGTCACTGGAGGGCGAGGGGACGTCGGCGGGCGAGCCGGCTGCGCGGGGTGCCGGTGACCTTGCCGGTCTCGGTGTCGCTCGTCATCACGCCCTCCTCCCGCCGCCGGAATCCGTGGGGCCGCCGGTTCCGTCAGTGATCGGTCACGGTTTCGTGGCGCGGTCGCTGGTCGCGGCCGTCCGCCCCTCGTATGACGAGGCCCGAGTGCCCAAGGCAGGCGAGGGGTATGCCACCCCCGGCCGCCCGCGGCGGCCTTCCGCGCGCCACCCGGACCCGTGCGATTCGCACCCACGGGTGAGGGGAACCCGCCCCGACATGATCGGGAGCATCGTGCGGGGTGGCGCGGCCGGTGCCGCCGGAACGACCGTGCTGAACGCCGTGACCTACGCCGACATGACGTGGCGGGGAAGGCCGGCCGGCGAGGCCCCCGCCCAGGTGGTGGACGAGATCGCGCGGGACCTGGGGCATCCGGTCCCCGGAACGGGAGGCAGCCGGGACAACCGGCTCTCCGGTCTCGGTGCGCTGGCCGGCATCGCCGTGGGCTGCGGTACGGGAGCGGCCGTCGCCCTGGCCCGCAGTGCGGGTGTCCGGATGCCCTGGTGGCTGGGAGGGGTGGTGACCGGCGCCCTGGCCATGGCCGCCGCGGACCTGCCCATGGCACGGCTGGGAGTGAGTGACCCGGCGAGTTGGTCGGCCAAGGACTGGGCGTCGGACGTGGTGCCGCACCTGCTGTACGGACTCGTCACCCACGGCCTGCTGAGTGCCGCGGAAGACCGGCCGTGAGCAGACGGCCCCGCGTCAGACTCGGGGTGGTGAACGCCGGCGGTGACGGAACGTGCTCGAGCAGGTGCAGGACGCCGCGCTCGTGCCGCGGTACGGCCGATATCCGGTGGTGGGACGGGCCGCCAGTGAAGAGGTCGCCGCCGACTGGGAGCGCGACCACGACACGGAGGGTGCTCGGGAACGCGTGCCCGGCGTGAGGCGCGGCGTCGCCGGTCTGGTCGCGGTGTCGACGATGCCTGTTCGGCGTACGATGGATGCCCGCGACGGCGATCCGCCGGGCACCTGCGGAACGCGCCGAGCGCGTCGGTGATGGGGCTCACCGGAACCGCGGCATGATGCCGCTGACGGTCCCTGGTCCAACGGATGTGACCAGGAGGAACGATGCCCACGCCGACCGACCCTCGCTCCCGGCCACGGCCCGGTCCGCCCATGCCCGCCCGGCACGTACGGCCGCACGCCCTGGTGCCGCACGGCGAGACGGCTTCCGCCACCAGGAGGACACCATGGAGTTCGACGTGATCGTGGAAATCCCCCAGGGGTCCCGGAACAAGTACGAGATGGATCACGAACTGCACCGCATCCGGCTGGACCGGATGCTGTTCACCTCCACCCAGTATCCGGCGGACTACGGCTACATCGACGGCACCCTGGGCCGCGACGGCGACCCGTTGGACGCGCTCGTGCTGACCGGCGAGCCGACGTTCCCCGGCTGCACCATCGAGTGCCGGGCGGTGGGCATGTTCGCCATGAAGGACGAACGCGGCCCCGACGAGAAGATCCTCTGCGTCCCCGCGCACGATCCGCGGTACGCGGACGTGCAGGACATCGACGACATCCCCCTCTTCGACCGGCTGGAGATCACCCACTTCTTCGAGGTGTACAAGGACCTGGAACCCGGCAAGTCCGTCGAGGGCTCGCACTGGGAGGGCCGCGAGCAGGCCTACGCGGAGATCGACGCCTCCCGCACCCGTGCCACCGGCGAGCAGGCGCCTGCCCGGGGTCCCACATAGGCTTTCGTACGGGCTCGGCACGCGTCACTGCCGGGCGGTGACCATGTCGTCCGGTTCCGTGTCCGGGTCGTACTCGTAGATCCAGCCGTTGGCGACGAGCGCGTCCTCCTGGGCGCAGGCCGTGTCGCGGGCACGCTGCTCGGCGCCGTCCGGGAGGTGACCGGCCGGGTGGGCCTACGGGCACTGCCCGGCAGGGACTTCCCGACTGGGCGGTGCGGCACGAGGTCGACAGGGCCTTCCGGGCGGCGTCCCTGGAACGCACCGTCACGTTCGAGGTGAACGACCTGCTCGCGGCCGCCGATCTCGTCCGGCACGGCCTCGGTGTGTGCGTCATGCCCCCGTCGCTCGCGGCCCGGTTCCCGGAACTCCCGGTCCGTCCCTTCGCCGCGCACGCGCCGGGCTGGACCGTCGGAGTCGTCCATCCGCGCGGCGACCTGTGTCCCGCGGTCGCCGCGTTCCTGCGCCACGTCAGACCGCGCCGTGCACCCGATGGGTGAGGTGGAGACCGGTGTGCGGCGCGGGTGCGCGCCGGATGGCGAGGATGGCGGCGTCGTCGCCGAGAGCCCCGTCGGTGTGGGCGAGAAGATCCTGTTCCACGCGCTGCACCAGTGTCCTCGGACCGCACTTGGCCCACTGGACGACCCGTTCCCGCAGCGGGTAGAAGATCTGGCTGCGGTCGCGGGCCTCCACCACACCGTCGGTGTAGAGGAGCAGCGTGTCACCGGGGTGGAACGAGAAGGCATGCGTGTCGTAGGCGTCCGGCCGCAGTCCCGCCATGCCCAGCGGAGGCGCCGGGCGTGTGCTCGTCACGGAGACGACGTGACCCTGCCGGATCAGGAAGGGCGGCGGGTGCCCGCAGTGGACGACACGGGCCACCGGGCTGTGCTCGGGGATCTCCAGCAGCAGTGCGGTGATGAAGTGCTCCTGGGCCTCCCCGTCCGCTTCCGGGAATTCGGCGAGGTAGCGGCAGACGCTGCGGTCCAGGGCCTCCGCGAGGGCGGGCAGCGTGGCGTGGTGGTGTGCGGCCTCCCGGAACGAGCCGAGCAACGTGGCCGCCTCCCCGATCGCGGCGAGTCCCTTGCCCCGCACATCGCCGACGATCACCCGTGTACGGTCCCCGGTGCGCGTCACCGCGTACAGGTCGCCGCCGATGCACGCCTCCTTCTCCGCCGCCAGGTACGAGGAGGCGATGTGCAGGTCGCCGAGGTGCTCGGGCAGCGGGCGCAGCAGGGCTCTCTGGGCGGCCTCGGAGACGGACCGCACCTGGGCCAGTTCCGCCTTGCTCCGGTCCCGGACGAAACACACGACCATGCAGAAGACCGAGAGGATCGCGAGCGCGCTGAGCTGCGAGATGTGGTTGGGGGCGCTCAGTCCGCCGTGGAGCACGGCGATGATCACCTGCGCTCCCAGTGCCAGGGCCCCGATCAGTCCGGTCAGCAGGTATCCGCCGAAGGAGGTGGTGATGGCGGGGGCCACCACGAGCAGTGGGCCGAGGTGGACGGATTCCGGCGTGTGGAGGTCCGCCAGGGTGATCGCGACGATCAGCACCAGCGGAATCGCCACCAGTGCGTGCCGCGACTGCCACGGCTGCCGCAGCCGGTGGAGGCGCTGCCGGATGTGCATGGTTCCAATGTGCCCCAGCCACGCGAAACCTGGCCCGGCGATCTCCCGTTCAGCGGGCGGGCCCGAGGCGTGACGGCGCGTTCACCCGTGGCGCCCGGCCGCGCCGACCATGGCGGCCGGGTCGACGACGCGGTCGAATTCCTCGGCGGTGACGTAGCCGGAGGCCAGTGCGGCCTCGCGCAGGGTGGTGCCCTCGTCGTCGGCTCTGTGGGCGATGGCCGAGGCCTTGTCGTAGCCGATGACCGGTGAGAGCGCGGTGACAAGCATCAGTGACCGGTCGACGTACCTGTCGATCTGGTCGCGGTTGAGGCGCGTGCCCTCGATGCAGTACTGGCGCAGCTTGGTGCAGGCGTCGGCGAGGATGGTGGCCGCGTGCAGGAAGTTGTTGATGATGACCGGGCGCATGGCGTTGAGCTCGAAGTTGCCCTGCGAGCCGGCGAAGGCGACGGCGGTGTCCTCGGCCAGCACCTGGATGCAGACCATGACCATCGCCTCGCACTGGGTCGGATTGACCTTGCCCGGCATGATCGAGGAGCCCGGCTCGTTCGCCGGGAGGCTCAGTTCGGCCAGGCCGCAGCGGGGTCCGGAGGCCAGCCAGCGGATATCGTTGGCGATCTTCATCAGCGGCACGGCCAGCGCCCTCAGCCCGGCCGAGGCGCCGACCATGGCGTCCAGGCCGCCCTGGGCCGCGAACTTGTTCTCGGCGGTGGTGAACGGGAGGCCGGTCGCGGAGGCGATCTCGGCGGCGACCCGCTCGCCGAATCCGGGCGGGGCGTTGAGCCCGGTCCCGACCGCGGTGCCGCCCATGGCCAGCTCGTACAGTCCCTCCGCGGATCCGGTGACCCGGCGGGCCGCCTGCTCGAGCTGGTGGGCGTAGCCGGACCACTCCTGTCCGGCGGTGAGCGGCACGGCGTCCTCCAGATGGGTGCGGCCGGTCTTGACCACGTCCTGCCACTGCTCCGCCTTGGCCTCGATCGCCCGCTGGAGTTCCCGCACGCTGGGCAGCAGGCGCTCGCGGACGACCTCGACCGCGGCGATGTGCATGGCGGTGGGGAAGGTGTCGTTGGAGGACTGCCCCATGTTGACGTGGTCGTTGGGGTGGACGGGTGTCTTGCTGCCCAGTTCGCCGCCGACGAGCTGGATGGCGCGGTTGCTGATCACCTCGTTGGTGTTCATGTTGGACTGCGTCCCGGACCCGGTCTGCCACACGTACAGCGGGAAGTGGTCGTCGAGTTCGCCGGCGATGACCTCGTCCGCCACCTTCTCGATCAGGCCCGCCTTCCAGGCCGGCAGTCGTCCGGCCCGCCCGTTGACGATCGCGGCGGCCTTCTTGACGTGGCCGTAGGCGTGGTAGACGGCCTTGGGCATCCGGTCGTCCCCGATGGAGAAGTGGATCAGCGAGCGCTGGGTCTGCGCGCCCCAGTACCGGTCGGCCGGGACGTCGACGGCGCCCATCGAGTCGGTCTCGCGCCGCGTGCCGGTCGCGTGCAGTCCGACGGGTAGATCGCGGATCTTCGGGACGCGGTCGTCCCGGGCATCGCCGTCCGGGGTCGCGCCGGGGCCGGGCGGCATCATGAATCCGCTCCGCCCGCGTAGACGGGCTGCCACATGGCCTGGCGGACCGCCCGGTCGGGATCGGCGGGTTCGCGGGCGGCGACGCCTTCGCCGACGGCCGCGCGGACCACGGCTGCCGCGGTGAGCGCCGACGACTCGCGCAGGTTCTCCACGGGCGGGAGCAGCGAGGCTCCCGGCGTGGAGACGTCGACCTGGTCGGCCACCGCCTGCGCGGCCGCGAGCAGCATGCCGGCGGTCACGTGCGAAGCGCGGGAGACGATCGTGCCCAGACCCAGGCCGGGATACAGCAGCGCGTTGTTGGCCTGGGCGATCCGGTAGGTCACTCCCCCGTGGTCCACGGGCGCGGTGGGGATGCCGACGGCGACCAGGGCCTTGCCGTTGGACCAGGCGATGACGTCGGCGGGCATGGCCTCGATGCGCGACGTGGGGTTGGAGATCGGGAAGATGATCGGCCGCTCGGTGCCTGCGGCCATGGCCTCGACGACCTCGCGGGTGAACGCCCCGTGCACGGTGGAGGTGCCCAGCAGGATGGTCGGTTCGACCCGGCGCACGGTCTCCACCAGGGAGATCGCGCCGCCGTCACCCGCCCAGCCGACGACCTCCGCAGGATCGCGCGCGTACGGCTGCTGGTAGTCGCGCAGATCGGCCATGTCACGGGTGAGCAGGCCCTGCTTGTCGATCAGCCACACCTGTGCGGTGGCCTGCTCGCGGCTCGCGCCGTCACGGATCATGGCGTCGCGCAACTGGTCGGCGATACCGACACCGGCGGTGCCGGCGCCGAAGACCACGAGCCTCTGCTCACGCATCGGCACACCGCTGACCTTGACGGCCGACAGCGCCGCGGCCAGGGTGATCGCCCCGGTGCCCTGCATGTCGTCGTTGAAGATCCGGTAGGTGCCGCCGTAGGTCTCCAGGATCCGCCGGGCGTTGCTGGGGCCGAAGTCCTCGAAGTGCAGCAGCGCGCCGGGGAACATCGACGACGCGATCCGCAGGTACCTCTCGATGAACGCGTCGTAGCCGGCGCCGCGCACCCGGTGGTGCCGGTTGCCCAGGTACAGCGGGTCCTCCAGCAGGGACGCGCGGTCCGTGCCCACGTCCAGCGACACGGGGATGACGCGGCGCGGGTCGATGCCGGCGGCCGCCGTGTACACGGCCAGCTTGCCGACCGAGATCTGGATCCCGCCCACACCCCAGTCGCCGATGCCCAGGATCTCCTCGGCGTCCGTGCACACGATCAGGTCCACGTCCTCGGGCCCGAGCCGAAGCGTGGCGAAGGCCTTCTCGATGTCCTCCGGGCGGTCGACGGACAGGAAGACACCCCGGGGGCGGCGGTACTCGTGGGAGTACTTCTCGATCGCCTCGCCGACCGTGGGGTCGTACACGATCGGCAACAGATCCACCAGGTGATCGGTGAGCACCCGGTAGTACAGGGTCTCGTTGCGGTCGTGGAGCTGCTCGAGGAACACGTTCTTGGCCAGGTCGCCGCCCTGGGCCTGCAATTGGTCGTAGGCGCGCCGCGACTGCTGCTCGAGTGTCAGCACCCCCGACGGCAGCCGCCCGGTCAGGCCCAGCTCGTCCCGCTCCGCCTCCGTGAACGCCACCCCGTGGTTCAGCAGCGGATCCGCCAGGGCGCTCGGAGGGCCGGAGGTCCGCACGGTGCTCTTGGTCATGATGCTTTCCCCATGTGCGTAACGATGCGCGCGCGAGGGACCCCGCACCAGGACAGCCGCCCGCCGCTTACCTCCACCGTGCGCACACGGCTGCCACCGGCGCTCGTCGATCTTGAGCGGGTCTCCCCTGCGGATGCCCGTTGGACACGCCAAGTCGGCTGCGCAGCGGACGAGTTCACGCGCCGGCCGGGCTCGGAGTCCGCTCGTTCTCCTGCTCCTCGGCGGCGGGGGTCCTCTTCGCCGTCACCGTCCGGGGGATGGCCAGGGCACACAGTGCGCCGACGAGCACCACGGCGACGCCGATCCAGATCGCCGGGCGCATGCCGTCGACGAAGTCCTGGGGGCCGCGGGGGCTGCCGTAGTGGACGAAGACGCTGCTCAGTACCGCGGTGCCGAGGGCGCCCCCGATCTCGCGGACGGTGTTGTTGGCGCCGGAGGCCTTGCCCCGGTGGTGCGCGTCCACCGAGCCGAGTACGACCGCCGCGGTCGGCGCGAAGACCAGGCCCATCCCCGTGCCCGCGATGATCATGGCGCCGACCACGTGCGAGTAGGGGGTGTCGGCGGTGGCGACCAGGTCGATCCAGGCCAGTCCGACGCCCTGGAGGAGCAGACCGAGGGCCATGAGCCGGCCGCCGCCCACCTTGTCGGTCAGGGCGCCCGCCACCGGTGCGACGAACATCGGCATCAGAGTCCAGGCCAGGGCCAGTACCCCGGCCTCCAGCGGGGTGCGCACGGGTGCGATCTCGAAGAACTGGGCGAGCAGGAAGATCGAGCCGAAGACGCCGAAGTACATGGCCGCGGAGACGATGTTGGAGAACACGAAGGCGCGGTCGCGGTAGAAGGACAGCGGCAGCAGCGGGTGTTCGGCGCGCCGCTCCCACAGCACGAACAGGGCCAGGAGCACCGCGCCGCCGATGAAGGCCGACAGAATCGTGGCCGAACTCCACCCCTCCGTATCGCCGTTGACGATCCCCCAGACGATCGCGACCAGTCCGGCGGTGGCGAGCAGCATGCCGAGCAGGTCCAGCCGGGTTCGGGGCAGGGAGCTCTCGCCCGCACTGCTCGCCATGGGCCGCCTCGCCCAGGAGGACAAGTCCGGGCGCCTGTTCCGGGCGGCCGCGGCCGGCCAGGAGGAGCACTCGGGGCCGGAACAGGGCGATCGGAAGAAGACGGCTCCGGAGGAGAAGAAGGGCGGCGCGGAGTCCGACTGACGGGCGTCGGCCGAGTCCGCTCAGGAGTTGGACTCTGCCCGGCCTGCGGACGAGGCGACCCTTGCCGATGGGACGGCGAAGAAGACCAGCGCCGCGAGGACCGCCACGGTCGCCGCGAGCGCCACAGCGCCGGGGAGGGACCAGTGCGCGGCCGGTCCGGCAACCGCCGCCCCCACGGCGAATCCGGTGATCTTGAAGCTGGCGCCGGTGGTGAAGATCTGGCCGCGGAGACGCTCTGGGGCCTCCCGGTGGCGGACCGCGAACAAGGCGGCCAGTTGGGGTCCTTCACCAGCCCCGAGGATGAGGACGGCCACGATGAGCACGGCCGGTCGACCCGACGTGCACAGGGCCAACCCGGCGGCCTGGACAAGGGCACTGGCCCAGATGACGGTGTCGGGGGCGACCGAGCGCGGAAACCGGGCGAGGACCGCGTTGGCCACCAGGGCGGAGATCGCAGCGCAGGAGAGCAGCACCGCGCCCCGGCCGGCCCCGCCCAGGGCACGTTCGCCCAGGAGCGGGACGCAGGCCGTCAGCATCCCCTGGGCGACACAGGTGACGATCGAGGTGAGGGTCGCTCGGGCCAGCGGCGGCCTTCCGGCGATGACCCGCGTTCCGGCGGCGAGGTCGCCGATCACCGAGGTGGCCCGAGCGTCCCGCGCCCGACCGTGGCGGGCGGGCAGCAGCCACGCTGCGGGCAGTGCCGAGACGATGAGCGCCGCGGAGACCACCACCGCCGACGGGGCTCCCAGCGCCTCCGCCCCGACGCCGGCGAGTGCCGGACCTGCCAGGCTCGCCGCGCTGAACGTCATGGCGTCGAGCGCGTTCGCCCGGGGCAGGCGGCCGCCCGGCACCACCCGAGGAAGTTGGGCCGTCCAACCGCCCGACAGGGCCGGCCCGAGCAGCCCCGTCACCACGGCGATCAGGACGGTGACGGCGAATGGCAACCGGCCGAGCCCCACGAGGATCAGGCCCAGGCCCGCCGCGTAAAGGACGAGGGCTCCGGCCACCAGGCGGCCCGGCCGTACGGCCCTGTCGAGGAGCACCCCGAGCACCGGCCCTCCTGCCGCGGCGGAGATCGTGACGCCCGCGAGCAGCGACGACGCGTCGGTGGTCGACCCGGCGAGGGCGAATCCCGCCAGCATCAGCGCCGGTCCCGACATCTCGTCCCCGGCACGGGCCGCCACCGCTCCGGCGAGATAGGAACCCATCGAGTAACGCTTCTTCACCGACATGACGTTACGGAGGTAACTCAAAACTTGGCAATATGCGTTACATTGCGCGGGTGTCCCCCACTCTCGACGCCCCCTGCACGCCCGACACCCCCGACGACTGGTCCACCCGGCACTCCGTTCTGACCACGGCTCGTCGAACCGCCGCCCTGATCAACGCTCTCGCCGACGACTCCCCCGACCCGGCCGACGTCGCCGACGTGCTCCGCGCATACGGTGAGGCGGAGCCCGTCGACCTCACCGCCGGGGATGTCAGCGGGATGCGCGTGGCTGCCGACCTGCTGCGGGAGGTCTTCGCCGCCGAGCACGCCGACGGCGCCGCCGCCGTCCTCAACCGCCTCCTGCGGGAACACACCGGACCGCTCCGCCTGACCTCGCACGGCGGCAGCACCCCCTGGCACCCCCACCTCGACCACGACGACAACGCACCCTGGGACGAGTGGCTCCTTGCCTCTTCCTGCATGGCCCTGGCCGTCCTGCTCTGGGACCGTCAGCGCCCGCCCGGCAGGGTCTGCGCCTCCCCCAGCTGCCGGAACGTCTTCATCACCCAGGGCAGCGGCCCCGAACGCCGCTACTGCTCCCGGCGGTGCGCGACCCGCGAACGGGTCGCGGCCCACCGACGCTCCCGCTCCGTGGAGCGGCCGCGCGACTGAGCGGGGCCTGCCGCGGCGCGTCCGTCGCCGGGACCGTCGTGAACGGCAGCACGAGCCGGGAGGAGCGCGCGGTGTCGCGGTGGGCCTTGTGGGTGACGGGGCGGCCCACCGGCAGGTGGAAGGTGTCCGGCGGCAGCAGCGCGTCGCGCGCGTCGGCCATGGTGGCCGGCCACATGTGCGCGACTGGGTGCCGGCCAGTTCCGCCCTGGTCAGCGGCCTGATGGCGAGGAATCCGGCGGACGGGAAGATCATCTGGTGGAGCCCGCAGGCGCGGCGGCTGTTCGCTCAGCGCAGCTGATCTCCCAGTCCCCGATCGGGCTGGCGGTCCTGGACACCGACCTGCGGTACATCGTGGTCAATCCGGCCCTGGAGCGCATACCCGCCCGGGACCATGTCGGCCGGACCGTCCGTCCGGTCCTCACCTTCCTGAACGTGGACCCCGTCGAGTCCGCCATGCGGCAGGTTCTGACCACTCCTTGAATCCAGCCTCTTCGCTTTCCTCGCCACCGACTTGAGGCCTCCGGCCGTCCCGTTGCACGGGGGACGGCCGGAGGCCTTTCGTGCCGTGCGCGCCTTCATTCGAGCCGCACGGCCGTCTCGGCTGTCGTAGTCCATCGTCAGGCAGGAGCTCGGGAGCCGGTGTCCTGCCGCC
The DNA here is from genome assembly GCF_040643155.1 of Streptomyces sp. NPDC047453. Lineage (NCBI taxonomy): Bacteria > Bacillati > Actinomycetota > Actinomycetes > Kitasatosporales > Streptomycetaceae > Streptomyces > Streptomyces sp. NPDC047453. Next base: position 221,167 of record NZ_JBEYTS010000003.1, read on the forward strand.
GGTAGGCGCCCGGACTGACGCCGAACTCGCGCTTGAAGGCACGGTTGAAGGCGAACTCGGAGCGGTACCCCACTCGTTCGGCGACGGTTTGGAGCGGCGCGTCGTCGTCGCGGAGGATCCGTCCGGCCGTGGTCATCCGCCACCAGGTCAGGTACGTCATCGGCGGGCGCCCGACGAGTTCGGTGAAGCGCCGGGAGAACGCGGCCCGGGACATGCCGGCCCGCCGGCTCAGCCGATCGACGGTCCAGGCCGTCGCGGGCTCGACATGCATGTGCTGGAGCGCGGAACCGACGGCCGGGTCGGCGAGTGCCGCGGCCCAGCCGCCGGAGCTGCGCGGGGCGTGGTCCTGGTACCAGGTCCGCAGGATGTAGAGCAGCATGGCGTCGAGCAGCGCGGGAATCGCCGCGTCGGTGCCGGGTCTGCGCTGATCGAGCTCGTCCCCGAGCAGGTCGACGACGGCGTTGAGCGCCTCGCGCCGCCCCACCCTCCGCGGAAGGTGGATGACGGCGGGGAGCTCGGCGAGCAACGGATGGGCGCCGGCCCGGTCGAGCTGGTACGAGCCGCACATCAGGACGGTGAGCTCGTCGGCGGCACCGACGGGGTCGGACGCCGGCATCCAGGAGTCGTCCATCTCCCGTGCCACGTCGACGAGTTCGCTGTCGGGCGAGTCGGCGATGGCGATCTCCTGGCCGTGCGGAACCAGTACGACGTCCCCCGCACCCAGCGGCACCGGATCGCGGCCCGCGAACATCAGCCAGCACCGCCCCTGCAGGACTACGTGGAAGCCGGTCCCGCGGGCGGCCGGGAACCGCAGCCCCCAGGGCGCCGTCCGGCGGGTGCGGGCCGCGTGCGGCCGCCCGGTACGGATGGTGGCGATCGCATCGCTGACTACATCCACGAACCGATCGTACACAGCTCCCTCACCATGAAGACGAACGGACAAATTCCAGGCTCTCTCAGTCATAGGCCGTCCACCATGATCTTCATAGGCTGCAAGCAGGCAAGGCCCAGTCCGACCGGCACGAAGGAAACCCATGTCAGCCGAAACGGCGGCAGCAAGCCCACCGTCTGCCCCATCGAGACCAACAGCAACACGAGCAGGAGAACAGATATGACAACCGCCGCGACCGCTCGCCCGATCATCCAGCGCTACTTCGAGCTCGCCCCCTCGCGGGACACCGAGGAGTACTTCGCCCTGTTCGCGGACGACGCCCTCGTCGAGGACGAAGGCAAGGAGTACAGGGGCATCGAGTCCATTCGAGCGTGGCGCACCGAGGTCCCCCTCGTCGTGTACACGATCACCAGCATCGAACCAGTCGGCGAAAACGTGATCGTGACCTGCACGGTCACCGGGGATTTCCCGGGCAGCCCCTTCGCCGGCCTGAAGTTCCACTTCGAACAGTTCGATGCGGACCAGGTGAAGGTTCTGCGGATCCGGACCTGACATGACAGACCGCGGTGACGACCCCCACCCGGCCCGCTGCACGCCGTGGTGGAGCGCACCGTCAGCGTTAGGGAGGACAGTCCTGTCGTGGCAGGTCCAGAGCGGGGAAGACGTATGGCATGGGCAAGGGCGAGGACGACAAAGCGCGGCTGGGCCGTCTGACGTTGCTGGCGGACGCCGAGGCGGCACTGGCCAGCACGCTGGACCTGCTGGACGGACTGCGGCGAGCATGCCGCGTGCTGACCGGGCGGCTGGGCGACTGGTGCGTGGTCGACCTGCTCGACGAATGCGGTCGGCTGGAGCGGGCCGTCGTCGTCCACCGCACGCCCGAGGCCCTGATTCCGGGTGGCTACGAAGGACTGCTTCCGCCGGTGCCCGAGGATGCGGAGGGGCCGCTGCCGCGGGTGCTGCGCGGGGCGGGTCCGCTGCTGATCGCCGACATGTGCCCGCCGAGCCGGGCGGTGAACCCGCTGCACGCGCGGCAGCTGGAACTGTTCGAGCAGCTGGGCGCGCACAGCGCCGTCATCACCCCGCTACGGGCGCGGCGGGAGGTCCTCGGCGCCCTGACCGTGTCGCGCACCGACCCCGACCACCCGTTCACCGAGGACGATCTCCCCCTCATCGAGGACCTGGTCCGCGGCCTGGCGGTGCAAGTGGACAACGCGCGGCTGTACCAGCAGACCCAGCGCATCGCCGAGCGGTTCCAGCGCGCCCTGCTGCCCGAGCTGCCGCAGGTCCGCAACCTACAGATCGCCGCCCGCTACGCCTCCGCGCAGGCCGTCGCGCAGGTCGGCGGTGACTGGTACGACGCCTTCGTCCTGCCGCAGGGAAGCACCGCCCTGGTCATCGGCGACGTCACCGGCCACGACCTGCAAGCGGCCATCGACATGAGCGCCCTGCGCAACATGCTGCGCGGTATCGCCGTGGACCGCCAAGAGCCCCCCGGCGACGTCCTGCGCCGCCTGGACATCGCCAGCCACACACTGCAGCACGAGACGACCGCCACGTGCATCTACGCCCTCGTCAGGGACCCCCCTGAGATGAGCGGCCCCTGGGGCCTGCATCACTCCTGCGCCGGGCACCTGCCACCGCTGCTGACCACCGCCGAGGGCGACACCCGCTATCTGGAGACGGGCGCGGGACTGCTGATCGGCCTCGACCCCGGGCACCAGCGCCCGACCGCCATCGACGAGCTGCCGCCGTACTCGACCGTGCTGCTCTACACCGACGGGCTGATCGAGCGCCGCGCCGAATCCCTCGACCGCGGGTTCGCCCGGCTGCGCCAGCACACCGCCGCACTGGCCCGCGAACCCCTGGACGTCTTCTGCGACGAGCTGCTCGGCGGACTGGCCGCCGACTGCACCGACGACGCCGCCCTGCTCGCCGTGCGCCCCGCCCCGGCCCACACCTGACCGAGACGACGCCCCGGACCGGACCGGCATCCCGGGCGTGCCACATCCAGCGCGGGCACGCCTCGCCGCGAAGGCCGACGCCTGGCCGCGGGCCATCAGTTCAGTCGGCAGAGGCTCCTACGGGACGCTCGGCCCGGACGTCGCGGACGCCGAGACGCAGGTCGTCGTACAGGGCGTCACCGACGTCCGTGCCGCTCTGCTCCCGCAGTACAAGGTGGGCACGGTACGGGAGACGGAACAGGCCGGCCGGAAGGTGCTGATGGTCGGCGACGGCGTCAACGACGCCGCGACCTGCGCCGAGCACTCCACGAGACAGCGACCGCGCATGGCGGTGCGTCAGGCGGTCTCGTCGCCCTTGGCCCTTTCGCGCCCCCATTTCCAGGCGACTCGCTGCCGCATGGGTGAGCGGGCGTCAGAGATCACCTCGAAGGCCTAGTCGATCACCGACCCGCCGAGCATCCAACGAGGATTGACGCGCCGTCAGCATCCGGAAAGCCGGACGTGCGGGCGCCCGGGGTCCCCCGTTCGGCTCCACAGCACCACCCCCTCCCAATGGCCCGAAATGACAGCCCGTGAGGCTTTCATTACGTTCATTCACATGCCGACTGCCAAAGCCGGCCACTTTGAGACAGGAGCAGAAGCGACATGATCAAGACCCGTTCCAGCGCCGTCACCGCGGCCGTCGCCGCCGCAGCAGCGCTCGTCGCGACCGGCATCACCTACGCCACGGCCGCCCCCGCACCCGAGGCGGCCCCGGCCGTCGTCCAGCAGGCGCCCGCTCCGGCCCAGGCGCCGATGGGCGGCGAGGGCGGACAGGGCAAGGGCAACGAGGGCGGCGGCCGCGGTGGCGAAGGCGGCGAAGGCGGCGAAGGCGGCGAGCGCGGCGAGGGCTTCAAGGGCAAGCGCCACCACGAGATCGGCCGGATCTTCATCAACGAGCGGTCGTTCTCCGCCCACCCCGACGGCTGCATCACCGTGGTGAGCGGCCTGGGCTCCAAGAGCTTCAACATCCGCAACGACAGCAAGCGGACCGTCGAGTTCTTCCGCGGGGCGACCTGCGACAACGGCGCCCCCGTCGCCACCGTCGGCCCTCACAGCGAAGCCAACGGCGTCAAGGTGCACCACACCAGGGGCGTCCACGTCAAGGACGGAGTGGTGGGCAGCTTCCGGGTGGTCAAGCGCCACCACGGTGAAGACTTCGACTTCTAAACCCAACCGCACCATGCGAACCCCGTAGAACCCCGGCCCGCCGTAATCGGGCCGGGGTTCCGGTCTCGGACCACCACGAAATCCGGGGTGGCCGCTGGAACATCCCTGCCGGCGCTGCCCGCCGGCACGCAAGCCGGACCCCGCGTCCGCGGCATGATCCGCCGGGCAGGCCTGGTCTCACCCGTGCCGAAGCTCCGCCAGCAACCGGCGCGTCGCTGAGGAAGGGCTCGCGCTGACCTCCTCCAGCGCGCGTCCGCATCGCCGGTAGTGGGTGATGACCTCGTCATACTGCCCGAGCGCCCCCGCGATCCGCATGAGCAGCCGCCACATCGACTCCCGGTAGGGATCGCCCTCCAGGGCCTGCTCGGCCAGGGCGAGCGCTGTCTGCGGTGTGTCGAGCCGCCAGGCGAGTTCCGCCGCGTCGGTGGTGACGTCGAGGACGAGCCGGGCCAGTTCCGCCCGCCGTTTCTCCGCCCACGCCGACGTGGCACGCGGCAGGTACGGTCCGTGCGCGGCCATGGCCAGCGCGGACGTGAGACGGGTCAGGCGCTGCTCGCCCCCGGTTTCGGCCGCGGTGGCGACCCAGCCGGTGAACTCCTCGGTGTACGTGGTGACCTGGGCCGCACCGGCCAGCGAGATCATGCCGTCCTCCAGCCGCAGCGCGTCCTCGTCGGGCAGGACGAGACGCAGATGGTGGACGGCCTGGCGGAGGTAGGCGCGCGCGGAGTTGTCGGACCGGCTGTCGAAGAGTGCGTCGAGCGCGGCCGTCCGGGTCACTGTGCGCTCGGGCGCGGCAAGCAGCAGGCCCATCAGCTCGTACGACTTGGCGATACGCGGTCGGCGCAGCTCGCCGTCGACGAGGAGGCGGGTGGGCCCGAGGTCGTGGAACTCCACCACGGCGGACGTCCGCTCGGCAGTTGGCAGCGGCTCCCGTACCTTCGCGAGCTGGGGTCGTGCGGACGTGGACAGGAGGGGGCGGCCGAGACTGTGCCAGGAGGAGTCGGTGTCGGTGAGCCCGTCCAGGCGGCGGGAGAGCACGCCGGGGAACGCGCGAAGCGCGCCGAGCAGGGCGTGCCGGGTGCCCAGACGGTAGGCCGTGGCGAGCGCCAGGTCGGCGGCGCGGTCGGCCGCGTCGGGATCGCCCGCCCGCCACTCGGCCTCCGCCAGGTACACCGCGGCGGCGCACAGCTCCAGGATCCGGTCGGCCTCGTGCATCGAGGCGACCGCCCGGCGCAGCCGGAGGAGGGCCTCCGCGTCGTCGGCGGGCGTGCCGCAACCGAGCAGGGCGAAACCGTAGAGTGCGTCGAGTTGTTCACCGGTGGACTGGTAGCTGCGCGCGTAGGGAAGGGCCTCCAGGTCGTCCAGGACCCGGCGGGCCCGGTGTGGGTTGCGGCACAGCCGTAGTTCGAGCTTCGCCTCGGCGAGCATCGAGAACATGTCCCATACCAGGCTGCCGTTGCGCCGGGCGATTTCGCGGCCCTCGGTGAGGAAGGCGCGGGCCCGCTCCTCCTGGCCCAGTTCGGCGGACAGCTCGACGCCGACGACCGCGCTCAGCCCGGCCGTCACCACACCGCGTTCGACGGCGGCGCGCAGCAGCCGGTCGGCCTCGTCGAGACGGCCCAGCGCCCGCAGTGCGGCGATCCGCCAGGGGCCGGACACCACGCCCGCCCAGCGGCTGTCGGTGCTGGCCAGGACGTCGTTCAGGCGGCCGCGCCAGTAGTGGGCGCGGGCGATCAGGCCCTCGGCGGGCACACCGACCGCGCTCGGCGGGGTCCGGCCGCGGTCCCGGGAGTCCACCAGGCTCGCGAGGTAGTGCACGGCCTCGATGTCGTCGCCGGGCGGGGCGAGCCGCAACAACCGTTCCAGGTCGTCGACGCGGCACGCGTGGTAGTACGACCACGCCATCATCGCGGCGGCCCGGGTGGACCGGGAGGCGATCGCGTCGCGCTCGCCGAGCTGGTGCAGCTGGTCGGCGATGCGCACCCCGCGCCGGTAGTCCTCGCGGCCCACGGCCAGCATCAGTTCGGCTGTGGTCAGCGGGGAGCTGCTCGCGGAGTCCGCGTAGGCGAGCTGATCCAGCCAGCGCTCGGCGACCTCGTGGTCGCCGCGCTCGATGACGTCCTCGATCGCCTCGACGGCGTGCGGCAACGCCGCCGCGGTGTCGCCGAGGCTGATGAAGGCCTCGGCGGCCTCCTCGTGCCGGCCTTCCGCGCCGAGGAGTTCGGCCGCGGTGAGCCGGGCGGTACGGGCGCGGACGGCGCCGTACTCGTCGAGCTGCTGCACCAGGCAGTCGCGGAAGCACAGGTGCAGCCGCATCGCGGCCGGGCGGGCCTCCCAGACGGCGGGCAGTTGGTGGGCGCGCAGGGCGGTGAGGGTGCGGGCCGCGTCGGGGAAGCCCAGGGCCTCGGCGCGCGGCACGGTCACCACGTCCAGCACCGATGTGCCGATGAGGAAATCCCGCTGATCCTCCGTCAACCCCCCCAGGAGCTGTTGCGATATGTACGCGGACAGCGGCTCCGTGTCGTGTGACGGCCAGGCGTCGTCGTCCGCAGCCGGCGTCTCGGCGAGGAAGCACACGCCCGTCACCCAGCCTCGGGTCACCCGCAGCAGCTGCTCCACATCGCGGGACGGGCCCGGCAGCCCCGCGATGACCTGGTCGGCCTCGGCGCGGGTGAGGGCGAGGTCGGCCTCGCCGATCACGGCGAGCGGCGCGCCCGGCCCCGTACGCGGTACCGGTGCCTGACCGAGGCGCACAGCACGCCGGCTGACCAGGAGGAACCGCAGACCCTCGGGTGCGTACCGGATCAGGCCGTCGAGGACGGCGAGGGCGGCGGGCGAGCCGCCGAGCCGCTCCACCTCGTCGAGGACGAGCACCAGTTCGACATCGGCGGCGCCGTTCGCAACGGAGTCGGTGGCGCCGTTTTCGGTACCGTTCTGCCAGGAGTCCGGGGTTCCCTTCACCAAGGCCGCCTGGTCCGTCGCCTCGGCCAGCAGCCCCGCGGTCTCCGCGTGCGGAATGCCCGCCGCCAGGGCCGAGGCGACCGTCCCCGCGACCTCCGGAACGGCCGAGGCCAGCGCCGCCTCCAGATACGTCAGCAGGCGGCCGGACGCGCAATCGGTGTCGTCGAGGGACAGCCAGGCGACGCGCCGGCCGGTCGCCGCGAGGTACTGGCGCACAGCCGTCGTCTTTCCGGAACCCGCCGTTCCGAGGATCTGCACCGTCTGGTGCCGGTGCAGCGCGTCGTCGAGCAGGGCGGTGAGACGGGGGCGGGCGACTGCGCGGTCGGGAAGGGGAGGCAATTGGATCTTGCGCCGGATGAGATGGACGTTCTCCCGGGTCATCCGTACCGCCTTCGCCTTGTCGTGCCGTCCGCTCCGACGGCTCAGTGCGGTCCGGCGTGGCGGAAATACAGGTGCTGAATGACGCAATCTACGTGGTCAGTGGCCGAAATGGCATCCCCCTCCGAGGACGGGCACCTGTCCCGGGCGCGGGGAAACGGGGTCCCCCGTGCTGGTTTCGCCGCCGTTAACGGGCTGCGCGGCAGCCTGTGGGGCGTGACGAGAGCGATGACGCAAGCCGGTCTCCAAGGCCGTGCGGACAGCAGGCGGCTGCCGGTACGTGAAGTACGGCGGCTGGCCGCGCTGTTGACGCGGGCCATGGAGTCGGGTGAGCCGATGGCCCCGCTCCACCTCGCCTTCCCGGAGGTGGACGGCGCCGAGGCCGAACGCATCCGTGCGGCCCTGCTGGACCGCACCGCCGACGACGGCCCGTGCTGGGCCGTCATCGCCGACCCCGCACCCGACGGTGAGCGCTCGCTCGCCTATGTCACGGCGGGCATGGTGCACCCCGGTGGCCGTGTCCTCGTCGAGCGACCGGACGCCGTGGTGCTGCGGGCGCGGCTGCTGCTGCGCGTCGCACCCGGCTCCCCCGGCCTGCTGCCGCCGCTCGCTCTGTGCTGGGAGCTGCGCCGCCAGGTCTACGGGGAGGGACCCGGCCCCGCCGACCTGGTCGCCGTCAACGCCGGCGTGCTGCTGGTCGTCCCCGGCGACATGCCCGCCGAGGCGGCAGGGGGCCGGGAGCCCGGCACGGTGTCGTGGAGCGTGAGCGCGGCCGGCGATCCCGCCGCGAGCGGTGTCATCACCGCCGACGACGTCCGCGATGACCTCGCGTGGGCGGCGGGACTCGCCGGCGACCCCTTCGGGTACGTGCTGTCCCGGCCGCTCGGCCCGCCGCTCGGCCCGGGCGTCACCTCGGCGACGCTGACCGCCGAGGCGGCCGGGCTCACCCGCTCGGTGACCGTGGCGCTGGAGGCGCCACCCGTCACCGGGTCCCGGACGGACCCGGGCCCGACCGGTCCGCGTCCGTCCGGGACCGCCCAGGGGCCGCGGTCCGAAGCCACTGACGCCGGACCGCGCCCCGGCCGGTGACGCCCGCGGGCCCGCGATACCCGTTCTCGCCCAAGTGCCCCGCACGGCCCTCCGCGCCCCACCCCGCACGGCTTCTCGCGCCGTACTCGTACGGCCCGCCGACCCGTACGGCCCCTTCGACCCTCCGCCCCAGTGCCCTCCTCGCCCCTGCGACAGGCCTTCATCCGCCCGAGGTGGTAGCGATGCAAACCGACGCCCCGAAGACCCCGTCCCCGCACGCGGAAGCGACCCCCAGCTGTAAGGAAGCCCAGACCCGGGCCGGTTCGACGGCGACCGTCGCCCCGCCGGGCCGCACGAAGAGCGCTGAGGACCGGCGCGCGTCCGGCGGCGCCGTGGACCTCTTCCAACGGTACGCGGTCCTGCTGGTCCTCGTGGCCCTGGTGGCCGTCTACTCGGTGCTCGCCCCCGACACGTTCCCCACCATGGACACGTTCCGCGTGATCACCTCCACGCAGGCGGTGCTGATCGTGGCCGTGCTGGGTCTCACCCTGCCCTTCGCCGCCGGCGAGTTCGACCTGTCCTTCGGCGCCGTCATCGTCTGGGCGTCGACGCTCACCGCCGTCCTGACGAAGCAGCAGGAGTGGCCGCTCGCGGCCGCCGTACCGGTGGTGCTGGTCAGCTGTCTGCTGTGGGGAGCGCTCAACGCGCTGTTCGTGGTCGGCTTCGGCATCAGCTCGATGGTGACCACGCTCGGCTCCAGCACCGTGATCATCGGTCTGACGCTCGCGGTCAGCCAGTCCCAGGTCATCGCGGGCCCGCCCGAACTGCTCGCCAACCTGACAACCGGGAAACTCCTCGGTCTGCCCTACCCGGTGTGGTTCAGCTTCGTCGTCGCCGTCGTGGTCTGGCTGGTCCTCGAGCACACCCCGCTCGGCCGCTACCTGTACTTCACCGGTGAGGGCCGCGAGGTGGCCCGTCTCAGCGGCCTTCCCGTGGACCGGCTGCGCACCGGCGCGCTCATCGCCAGCGCCCTGTTCTGCGGTGTCGCCGGGATGATCAGCTTCGGCCGGCTGGGCAGCGCCGACCCCAACCTCGGCTCGTCGTTCCTGCTGCCGGGTGCCGCCGCCGTGTTCCTCGGCGCCACCGTCGTCCGCCCCGGCCGGTTCAACGCCTGGGGCACCGTCATCGCCGTGTACCTGCTGGTCACCGGCGTTACCGGACTCCAGCTCCTCGGCGGGGCGGGCTGGCTGGAGAACGTCTTCAACGGCGGCGCGCTCGTACTCGCCGTCACCTTCGCCCACGTCGTCGCCCGCCGCCGCACCCGCGTCTGAGGCAGCGCGCACGCCGTCCCCGGCATGTCCCTCACTGGAGGGAACGCCACGTACGCCCCCGGCACCACCTGGCACTTCCCCCGGCCGGAACGGCCCCGCACCGCCCGTGCGCAGGCGAAGCGCACGCCCACGACTCCACCCGAACGCCGAAAGGAACCCCCGTGCGAATCCACAGCCTCCCCCGGAGCAGAGCCGCAGGTGCCGCACTCCTCGCCGCCGCGCTGATCGTGCCGCTCTCCGCGTGCAGCACCGCCCAGGGCACCACCGAGAAGGCCGCTGACAGCAAGACCGTCGCCGCCGCCCGGAAAAGCGCGCAGGCCCTGGTCGACAAGGCCTCCGGCCCCACCGTGTTCAGCAAGCCCGGCGACGCCTTCGACATCACCGCGGCCCGCGGCAAGACGATCTGGGTGGTCACCCTCGACAACAGCATCCCGTACGTCCGCGCCGTCCTGAACGGGATGACGGAGGCCGGCCGCCAGGCCGGAGTGAAGGTCCGCGTCTTCGACTCCAAGGGCTCCACCAGCACCGCGGGCAAGGGTGTCGAGCAGGCGCTCGCGACCGACCCCGCGGCCGTGGTCGCCTTCGGCATCAACCTCAGCGAGGTCAGCGGCGCCGTCCGCGCCGCGCAGCAGGCCAAGGTACCGGTGGTCTCCGCGTTCAACGTGGACGCCAACGCGCCGCTGGAGGAGGGCGCCGCCGGTGCCGTGAGCGTCGACTTCTACGACTCCGGCCGGATCCTCGCCGCCCACGCGGTCACCGCGACCGACGGCCCGGTGCACGCCTCGTACCAGCACCTGCCCTCGGTCGCGACGTTCACGGCGCTGAAGAAGGGCCTCCAGGACGGGTTCAAGGAGTTCTGCCGCAGTGGCTGCAGCCTCTCCGTCGACGATCTCAACCAGGCCGACTTCAAGCAGGGCGCCGAACGGGTCACCTCCTCGACGCTGATGCGCAACCGCAAGCTGAACTGGGTGTTCCCGGCGATCGACGGCATCGCCCAGTTCACCGTGCCCGCGATCGAGGCCGCGAACCGGCCCGAGGTGCACGCCTCCAGCATCAACGCGGTCACCGCCAACCTGGAGTTCGTCCGCAATGGGCGCGTCCAGAGCGCCGACGTCGGCAACAACAACTCCTGGCTGGGCTGGGCGATGATGGACCGCAGCCTGCGCGCGATCGCCGGGCAGAAGGCGGCCACGACCGTCGTCCCGCTGAAGCTGTTCGTCAAGGACAACCTGAAGGGCAAGGACCTCACCGACGAGGACGCCCTGTTCGACGGCGCCGACTACCGCGGCGGCTTCACCGCCCTGTGGAAGACGCGATGACCGCGCCCGGCACCCTCACGGAACAGGGCGACGAGCGGCCCGAGGACGTCGGGTCAGGTGCGCAGCACCGGGGCATCCGGCTGGAGAGCATCAGCAAGACCTTCGGTCCGACCCGCGTCCTGCACTCGGTCTCCCTCGACTTCCCGGCCGGTCGCACCACCGCGGTCCTCGGCGAGAACGGGGCCGGCAAGTCCACCCTGTTCAAGATCCTCTCGGGCTTCCACGTCCCCGACGCCGGTGGCCGTCTCATCGTCGACGGCACCGAGCACCGGCTGCCGCTCACCCCGACCTCCTCCGCCGACCTGGGCTTCGCCTTCGTCCACCAGGACCTGGCCCTCGCCCAGACCCTCAGCGTCGCCGAGAACGTGTGCGTCGGCGCCCTCGTCACCTCCCGCGCCGGACTCGTGCGCTGGCGGGAACAGGCGAGGCAGGTCAAGGAGTTGCTGGACGGCCTCGGCATGGATATCGACCCCGCGGCCCCCGTGCACCGGCTGCCGCAGGGCGAGCGGGCGGTCCTCGCCATCGCCCGTGCCCTGTACGCGCGCGGCCGACGCCACTCCAGTCTGCTGGTCCTCGACGAGCCGACGGCCAACCTCACCGAACGCGAGCGCACCAGCCTGTTCGACGCGATCCGCCGGGTCACCGCCCGCGGCACCGCCGTCGCCTTCTGCACCCACCGCCTCGAAGAGGTCGGCATGATCGCGGACCGCGTGGTCGTGCTGCGCGACGGGCACCTGGTGTCCGAGCACGAGGCGGGCGACATCGCAGGACCCGGTGAACTCGCCGCCGCCATCATCGGATCCGCGCCCCAGGCGGCAGCCGCCCGGACCGCGCGCACCGAACCCGGCGCGCCCGTCCTGCGCGCCGAGGGACTTCGTGGCCGCACCGGCAGCCCCATCGACCTGACCGTGCGCGCGGGCGAGATCGTCGGGGTCACCGGGCGCGCGGGCGCCGGGCACGACTCCCTGCCCACGCTGCTCCTCGGCTCCGACCGCACCGCGGGCACCCTCACCGTCGGCGAGCGCACCCTGCGGGCCTGGCGCCCCTCGGCCGCGCTCGCCGCGGGACTCGCCGTCCTGCCCGCCGACCGCAAACAGCACAGCGGAGTGCAGAGCTTCGGCATCCGCGAGAACCTCACCCTGGTCAGCCTGCGTCGCCACACCCGCCGCGGCTTCGTCGACCGAACCACCGAGCGCCGCACCGTCCAGGACGCGATGGAGCGCTACGACGTACGGCCCCGCACCGAACCCGACCGGCCGCTCGGCACCCTGAGCGGCGGCAACCAGCAGAAGGTGCTCCTCGCGAAGTGGCTCCAGCGGCCCGGGCTGCGCTGCCTGGTGCTGCACGAGCCGACGCAGGGCGTCGACGTGGGCGCCCGCCGTGCCCTGCTCGACACCGTCACCGCGCTCACCGAGGAGGGCCTCGGCGTCCTCGTCGTCGGCTCCGACCACGAGGAGCTGGCCCAGATCTGCGACCGCGTCCTCGTGATGTCCCGCGGCGCCGTCGTCGGCGAACTCGACCGCCCGGCCGCGGACGAGATCTCGGCGGCGTGCCTGGGCGCGACGACGCCCGCGGCAGCATCGGCGGCGACGGGAGCGGCACCGTGACGGCGTACGAGGGTTCCGGGAGCGCGGGTCCGGTCGCCGTGACGGCCGGCGCGCGCCCCGGCGTCACGGCGACGACGGCCCCTGCCCACGGCACCCGGCGCTCCGTCCTCGTCCTCAACCCCAACAGCTCCGCCGTGGCCACTGGCCGCATCCGCTCCGGCGCCGAACTCTGGGCAGGTCCGGGCATCGACGTCGACGTGCGGTCGCTGACGGACGGTCCGGCGGGGGTCGACACCGGCGAGGACATCGCACTCGCCGCCGCGCTGACCCTCCGGGAGGCACCTCGGCTCGCGGTCGGGCGGGACGCGGTGGTCATCGCCTGCGGCCACGACCCCGGCCTCGCCGAGGTCCGCGGGCTGCTGCCGGTGCCCGTCGTCGGCATCGCCGAGGCCGCCATGCTCCAGGCCTGCCTGTACGGCGGCCGGTTCGCCGTACCGGTGTTCTCACCGCACTCCGTGCCACTGGTGCGGGGCCTCGTGCACCGGTACGGGCTCGACGCGCGGCTCGCATCGATCGTGCCGATGGCGACGGACACCGCCGCCGCCGTACGCGACCCGGAGGCGCTGCTCGACCAGTACGTGCGGGCCGGGCGCACCGCACGGGACCGGGACGCCGCCGACAGCCTCGTCCTGATCGGCTCCGTCGTCGGCGCCCTCGCCCCAGCCCTCGAAGCCGAACTCGGCGTCCCGGTGGTCGCCGGACTGCCGGCCGCGCTCGCCCTCACCGGCGCTCTGCTCACCCACCGCACACCCCAGGAGTCGATCCGATGAGCACCACCACCCTCGTCCACGGCGGTCCCGTCCTCGATGTGCGCCGCGGCACCTGGCGCGAGGGCGCCGCCGTTGTCGTCGAGGACGGGCGCGTCACCGAGGTCGTCGGCCGTGACGCCGTACCGCACGAGACGGGCGCCGAGATCGTCGACACCGACGGAGGGCACATCCTGCCCGGCCTCATCGACGCGCACGCCCACCTGATGAGCCGGTCCGGCGTCGAGGCGGACGCCGACCTCATCACGCGCAGCGTCGTCGACGGCGTCATCACCGCCCGCCGGTTCATCGAGTCCGGCATCACCACCGTCCGCGACCCCGGCTGCAAGCACCGCGGCATCCACGCGCTGCGCGCCGAGCTCGCCGCGGGTCGGGTGCTGGGCCCCCGTGCCTTCACGGCCGGTCCGAACGTCGTCGGCAGCGGCGCTCCCGTCGACTGGCGCAACGTCTTCGCCGACGGTCCGGACGCCGTACGCCGCGCTGTCCGGTTGGAGCGACTGGCCGGCGCCGACTTCATCAAGCTCGTCCTCAGCCACACCACCGCCGACTCCGACTGGGCGCTGTGCCTGCGGTACCTCAACGACGAGGAGATCGCGACGGCCGTCAGCGAGGCCCATCTCCTCGGGGCCCGTGTCGGCTGTCACTGCGAGGGCATCGACGCAGCCCGCGGCGCCGTCGCCGCCGGTGTCGACGTCATCGACCACGGCCTGACGATCGACGCGCCCCTCGCCGCCCGGATGGCCGCGCAGGGCACCGTCTACGTGCCCACCCTGTGGGCGTTCCGCACCGAGACCCACCTCAATGTCGGCAAGACGATCACCGAGGACCAGGCGGCCGTGTACGAGGAGCGGATCGGCGCCGTCCACGAGCAGTCGGTCGGCTACGCCGTCGAGGCCGGCGTCACGATCGCAGCGGGCAGCGACCCGATCCACTGGATCCCCGCCCGCGACGTCCTGATCTGCGAGCTGGAGGCGCTGACGGAGGCCGGACTGAGCGCCGCGGACGCGCTGCGCGCCGCGACCCTCGGCAGCGCCACCGCGCTCGGCGAGCAGGACAACCTCGGCAGCCTGGAGCCCGGCTACCGCGCCGACGTCCTCGTCGTCGACGGCGACCCGCTCGCTGATCTGCGCGCCCTCGGCCGACCCCGGCTCGTGATGAAGGACGGCCGCGTCCTCGTCGACCTGCGCGACGACAAGGCGGCGGCCGAGACCCTGTGGGCCGACATCGCCACCGGAGAGCCCGCTTCCGAGCGCCAGCCGGAGATCTGGCTGCGCCGCGACTGAGCCGGCCCGGCCCGGAACCGAGCCGGGCCTTCCGCACCACCCCACGACCCCGAAGACCCTTCGCAAGAGGAGCACCCCATGACCGTCACCGCCCAGGAATGGCACGAGCGGGCCGAGCAACTGCGCTGGGAGAAGCGCGCGTTCATCGACGGCGCCCACACCCACGCGGCTTCCGGCGAACGCCTCGACACCGTCTCGCCCGTCGACGGCCGCACCGTCGCCTCCAGCCCCGCCATGGGCCCGGCGGACGTCGACCGGGCCGTCGCCGCCGCTCGCCGCGCCTTCGAGTCCGGCGTCTGGTCGCGGATGGCACCGATCGCCCGCCGCGCGGTGCTGCTGCGGTTCGCCGAGCTGATCCGCCGCGACCGCGAGCACCTCGCGCTGGTCATGACCCTCGACAGCGGCAAGCCGATCGGCTCCACGCTCGGCGAGGCCGACCATGCGGCCGACGTGCTGCGCTGGTTCGCCGAGGCCATCGACAAGGTCTACGGCGACGTCGCGCCGACCGCGGACAGCGCGCTCGCCCTCGTCACCCGCGAACCCCTCGGCGTCGTCGCCGCCGTCGTGCCGTGGAACTTCCCGATCGGCATGCCGATGTGGAAGATCGCCCCCGCCCTCGCCACCGGCAACTCCCTCGTCGTGAAGCCCGCCGAGCAGGCCCCGCACGTCGTCCTCGCGCTCGCCGCACTGGCGGCGGAGGCGGGCGTCCCCGAGGGTGTGTTCAACGTCGTCACCGGTCTCGGCGAATCCGTCGGCCGCGCCCTCGGTCTGCACCCGGACGTCGACAAGGTCGCCTTCACCGGCTCCACCCAGGTCGGCAAGTTCTTCCTGGAGTACGCGGCCCGGTCGAACATGAAGAGCGTGTCGCTGGAGTGCGGCGGCAAGTCCCCCAACATCGTCCTGGAGGACGCGCCCGACCTCGCCGCCGCGGCCGAGGGTGCCGCGCTCGGCGCGTTCGTCAACCAGGGCGAGATGTGCAGCGCCGGCTCCCGCGTCATCGTGCAGGAGTCCGTGCGCGAGGAGTTCACCGAGCGGCTCGTCGAGGCCGCGGGCGCCTGGCGGCCCGGCGACCCCCTCGACCCGGCGGTGAGGATGGGCGCGCTCGTCGACGAGACCCAGCTCTCCCGCGTCCTCGGCTACGTCGGCATCGGCCGTGAGGAAGGCGCACGCGTCGCCACCGGCGGCGAGCGCGGACGCCGGGACTCCGGCGGCTGCTACATGGAGCCCACCGTCCTCGCCGACGTCACCAACGACATGCGCGTCGCCCAGGAGGAGATCTTCGGACCCGTGCTGTCCCTGATCACCGCGAAGGACGCCGACGACGCCGTACGGATCGCCAACGATTCCCAGTACGGGCTCGCCGCCGCCGTCTGGACCCGTGACGTCACCACCGCGCACCGGGTCTCCCGCGCACTGCGCGCCGGCACGGTGTGGGTGAACTGCTACAACCACTCCGACGTGACCGTCCCCTTCGGCGGCTTCCGGCAGTCGGGCACCGGCCGTGACAAGTCCCTGCACGCGATGGAGCAGTACACGCTGCCGAAGACGGTCTGGGTGAACCTCGGTGTCTGAGTCCACCCGGGGGACGGCACCGCACTACGCCGCGTCCGGTGCGCCGACGCCCCCGGCCGCCGGCCGGGTACTGGTCTCCGGCGGCACCGTCATCGGCCCCGACACCACCGAGCCGGCGGACGTCCTCGTCGAGAACGGGGTCATCACGGCAGTCGCGAGCCCGGGAGTGCTGCATCACGCCGACGCGGACGAGACGATCGACGCGGGCGGCTGCTGGGTGCTGCCCGGCGGCATCGACCCGCACACCCACCTGGACACCCTGATCCGCGGTCACCGCACCTGCGACGACTTCCACCGGGGAACCGCCGCCGCGCTCGCCGGGGGCACCACGTCGGTCGTCGACTTCTGCTACCCGGAGCCCGGCGAGTCACCGCTCGCCGCGCTGCACGCCTGGCGGGCCCGGATGCTCGCCCAGCGGCCCGCGGCGGACGTCGGCGTCCACATGGTGCTCGTCCAGCCCGGCGAGGACGAACTTGCCGAGCTGCCCCGCCTGGTCGCCGAGGGCGTCACCAGCATCAAGGTGTACATGGCCTACCGGGGCCGCCGGATGACGGACGACCGCGGGCTGCTGCGGATCCTGCAGTGCGCGGCCCCGCTCGGCATCACCGTGCTGGTGCATGCGGAGAACGGCGACGCGATCGACCTGCTCACCGCGCAGGCGATCGACCGCGGCGAGACCGCGCCGCACCACCACTCGCACACCCGCCCCGACCTGCTGGAGGCCGAGGCCGTCAACCGGATCGCGCACCTGGCCCGGGTCGCAGGCGCCCGCGTCTACATCGTCCACGTATCCGGCGCCACCGCACTCGA
Organism: Streptomyces sp. NPDC047453; assembly: GCF_040643155.1. Classification (NCBI taxonomy): domain Bacteria; kingdom Bacillati; phylum Actinomycetota; class Actinomycetes; order Kitasatosporales; family Streptomycetaceae; genus Streptomyces; species Streptomyces sp. NPDC047453. Next base: position 238,289 of record NZ_JBEYTS010000003.1, read on the forward strand.
CCCGATCCGCAGGGCCCGCGCGGCGGGCTGGGACGTGCACGGCGAGACCTGCCCGCACTACCTGGTCCTCGACGAGCATGCCCTGGAGGGCGACCTCACCACCGCGGCACAGGCCGTGTGCTCACCGCCGCTGCGCCGGGCCGCCGACCAGGATGCCCTGTGGCAGGCACTCGCCGACGGCAGCCTCGCCACGGTCTCCAGCGACCACTGCGCGTTCCGGATCGCCGACCAGAAGATCATGGAGCCGCGGTTCGACTGCATCCTCAACGGGCTGCCCGGCATCGAGCAGCGCATCATGCTGCTCCACCACTTCGGGGTCCGCACCGGTCGCATCACCCCGCGCCGCTGGGCCGACGCCGTGTCCACGGCCCCGGCCCGCATGTTCGGGCTGCTGCCTCGCAAGGGCCTGATCGCCCCCGGCGCCGACGCCGATCTGCTCGTCTTCGACCCGGAGCGCCGGCACACCCTCACGGTCGCCGACCACCACTCGGCCGTCGACCACCTGCCGTACGAGGGCATCGAGGTCATCGGCGCGCCCCGCGCTGTCCTCGCCGGCGGACGGATCGCCGTGCGCGACGGGTGCCCCGTACCGGGCCTCGCGGGCGGCGGCCGCTTCCTCGCCCGCACGCCCGGCGTCCCGCACGCACAGGAGCCGCGGCCCGCGGCCCCGGTCCTCCAGACCACCTGACCGCACCCACCTCAGCCCACGACAGCCAGGAGAGAGCACATGACCACCACCCCCGACCGTCCCTACGCCCCGCCGACCACGGTGTCCGTCTCCCGTGGGCGCCGCACCGACGCGTACCACCTGCTCACTCCCGCCAACCAGTTCCCGAGCCGGCTGCCCGGCTTCGACGGAGTGATCGTGAAGAAGCTGGCCACGCCGCGGCTGCACCGCGCCCGGTTCGGCTGGTACCTGCTGGAGATCGAGCCCGGCGGCGGCACCTCGGCCGTCACCGGCGCCGAGCACGAGCACTTCCTGCTCGGCCTCGACGGCACGCCGCACGTCCTGGCCGGCGGCGCCAAGCACGACCTCGCCGACCAGGGGTTCGCATTCCTGCCCACCGGCACCGGCTTCCAGCTGCGCAACGACGCCGCGACCCCGGCCCGGCTGCTGTGGATCAAGCAGGAGCACCAGCCCTGGCCCGGCGTACCCGCCCCGCAGCCGGTCAGCGGACGGATCGGCGACGCCGAGTACCGGCCCGGCTCGGTCGCCGGGATCAGCCGCGCCGAACTGCTGCCCGTCGACGCGCCCTACGACTTCTCGATGAGCGTGCTGTCCTTCGAGCCGGGCGCCGTCTTCCCGAAGGTCGAGGTCCACGACGAGGAGCACGGCCTGTGGATGCTGAAGGGCTCCGGGCTGTACCACCTCGACGGCGACATCATGGAGGTGGAGACCGAGGACTTCATCTACATGGCCCCGTACTGCCCCCAGTACTTCTACCCGACGGGCCCCGGCACCGCCGCCTACCTGCTCTACAAGGACATCAACCGTGACGGCTTCTGAGCACACCACCGACGCGACAGGCCCGGTACCCACGGGGACCGCGCTGCGCGACGCGCTGTGGGCGAGGATCGACGAACGCGCCGACGAATTCCTGTGCTGGCTCGTCGAACTCGCCGCACAGCCCAGCGTCAGCGTCACCGGTGAGGGCGTACGCGAATGCGCGGCGCTCCTCACCGACATCCTCAAGCGGATCGGCGTCGACTCCGAGACTCTGGAGACCGGCGGCAACCCCATCGTCTGGGCGACCCTCGGCGAGCACAACGCCGAGGACACCCCCCACCTGCTGATCTACGGCCACTACGACGTCGTGCCCGCCGGCGACCCCGCCGACTGGCCGTTCCCGCCGTTCGAGCCCACCGTCCACGACGGGGCCCTGTGGGGCAGGGGGGTGGGCGACAGCAAGGGCCAGCTCCTCGCCCATCTGTGCGCCCTCGCCGTCTGGACCGACGTCACCGGCGCCGCGCCACCGTTGCGGCTCGACCTGATGCTCGACGGCGAGGACGAGACGGGCTCCCTGAACACCCGCCGCTTCATCGCCGAACACCCGGAACGGTTCACCGCCGACGCCCTCTACACCTCCGACGCCTCCACGCTGGGCCTGTGGCAGCCGGCACTCTTCCTCGGCGTACGGGGCGCGCTCTACCTGGAGTTCACCTGCGAGGGCAGCCCCCAGGAGTGGCACTCGGCGAGCTACGGCGGCATCCTGCCGAACCCGGCGGACCGCCTCACCCGGGCGCTCGCGTCCCTGACCGACGCGGACGGACGCATCCTCGTCGACGGCTTCCACGACGGCATCGAACCGGTCCCGGAGTCGGTCCGGACCGCCGCGGCAGCCCTCCCCGGCACCTTCCTCCCCCCGGCCCAGGACCTGGGCGTCCGCGCCTACACCACGTCCGACCCGGTGGACGCGATGTTCTTCTCGCCGCGCATCTGCGTCTGCGGCATCGAGGCCGGGTACACCGGCGAGGGCCTGAAGATGGCGGTGCCGACCCGGGCGACCGCCAAGGTCGACATCGCCCTCATGCCCGGCCAGAGCCCGGCGCGCATTGCCCAACTGATCCGCCGTCACCTGGACGACCACGGCTGGGACGACATCACCTTCACCGTCCTCGCCGACTGCCCGCCCTCGTCGATCCCCGACACCCACCCGCTCGTCACCACGGCCCGCGCCGCGCTCGGCGCCGTGTGGGGCCAGGAAGCGGCGGTGATCCCGTCGATCGGCGGAGGAGGCGTCTTCGGCGCGTTCGTCGAGCACGCCGGACTGCCCTGCCTCCTCGTCCCGTACGGCCAGCCCGACCTCCAGGAGCACTCCTCGCAGGAGCACTTCTCCCTGGAGTGGTTCAGGAACGGCATCAAGACCAGCGCGGAAGTGTTGCGCCGCCTGGCCGAGGGTGAGGCCGCGGGGTGGACGCGCCGCGTCCCGTCGAAGGGGGCCAGATGACCGTCGTCGACGTCCACGCCCACATGCTGCCCTCCCAGGTGCTGGCCGGCGACTGGCCGCCGGCGCTCGCGGCGGGCCTGCGCACCACTGAGGACGGCCGCCTGCTCTCCCCCACCGGCGAACGCCTGCCAGCCCACTACCCGGAACTCACCGACCCGGCCGCGGCCCTCGCCCGTATGGACCGGCAGGGCGTGGACCGCGCCGTGGTCTCCCTGACCCCCCACGCGTACGCCCTCGGTACGGGACCGGAAGCGACGCGGTACGCCCGCGCGGCGAACGACGCGCTCGCCGCGTACGTGGGCAGCGCGGCGGCGGCCGGCCGGCTGACCGGACTCGCGACCCTGCCCGTGGGCCGCCCCGAGGACGCGGCGGCCGAACTGGAGCGGGCGGTCACCCGCCTCGGTCTCGCGGGCGCGCAGATCACCACGGGCCCGGTCGCGGGCCGCCCGCTCGACCGCGCGGACCTCGACGCGCTGTTCACGATGTGCGAGACCCTGGACGTCCCGCTGTCCCTGCACCCGTCCTACTGCGGTCCCCTGCACGACCCGGACCTGTTCCTGCACAACTCGGTCGGAGCCCCCCTGGACACGGCCCTCGCCTACGCTCGCCTTGCCGCCTCCGGCACCCTGGACCGCCATCCACGCCTGCGCCTGGTACTGGCCCACGGCGGAGGCGTCCTCGCCCAGCTCCTGCCCCGCCTGGACAACAACTGGCACTACCGCGCCGACCTGCGCACCCGCGCCCACCACCCCCCGAGCGCCTATCTGGACCGAGTCTGGTGCGACACGGTGGTCCACACCGCCCCCGCCCTCCGCTACCTCGAAGAAACCTTCGGCGAAGCCCACCTCCTCCTGGGCACGGACGCCCCGTACGGCACGGGAGTGGCGGACCCGGTCCCAGCCCTGGAACAGGCAGGCCTGCACCCCCACGCACTGGGCGAGAACGCCGAACGCCTTTTCCGCACGGTCCAGTCCGGGCCGACCGCGACGGACGAAGCATCGGCCTTGGTGGATCTCCGCGAGGAGATCATCCGCCTCGAGTCTTCGCTCCTCAGTGCCGAGGCGCGCAATGACGTCGGCCGCCTCGAACAGCTGATCCATCATGACTTCTACGAGATCGGGCGCACCGGAAGGTATTGGGAGCGCGAGGAGGTGATCCGCGTCCTCAACACCATCCCGGACCAGGTGCAGGGCGTGACCTTCGACCGGGTCGTGGAGCTCGCCCCGGGCGTCGTGCACATTCGGTTCCGCACCGAGGACGCCGTCGGCGTGGTTCACCGCAGCTCCATCTGGATGCGCGAGGACGGTCGCTGGCAGCAGCGATACCACCAAGGCACGCCAGACACCCAGGCCGGCTGACCGAGGCAACCGCGCGGCCGGCAGTCGGCGACGCCTGCGTGACGGGAACGACGCACGAGTCACGCAGCTCATCCCCTGGTCCAGGCCCTCCCACCCGTACGCGGCCGGCGAGGCGGCCCCGGCAGCGACCCTGCTGAAGCCACCGGAAAGGGTGCCGGCACCCGCGTCGATGAAGGAGTCCTGGTGCAGCGACCCGGGCAGCACGAATCGGGGGTGGACACTCAAGTCGCTTGCCACTCGGATCCGCGTTCTTGAGTACTCCTTCCGCTTCTGCGACATAGGGTCCAGGGGTGGAGACAACGGCCCCGACACCCCGCGTCCTCGTCATCGGGCTGGATCCGTATCGGATTCCCGGGCCTTGGGACCCCAAGCCGGTAGCCGACGCGATCGAGGTGGGGATCGCTCGATTCGCCGAGCACGGCGTCGGCGTCGAGACTTGTCTGTTCGGCCTCGACGGCAGCGACAACGTGGAGGCGGTCGTCGGTGCTGCCTTGGCTGCCCGACCTTGGGAGTGCGTAGTCGTCGGCGGCGGTGTGCGGAAGCTCGAAGACCAAGTCGAGTTGTTCGAGCAGGTAATCAATCTGATTCGACGGCACGCTCCCGACGCGGCGATCGCGTTCAACAGCACCCCGGCGGACACCTTCGACGCGGCCGCCCGCTGGATTGACATTCCGGGAAGACCGACCAGCACCGGTTAGGACATTCGGCGGACCACACCGCACCCGCAGTGCCGGGGCAGGTCGGTCAGCAGCCGGATCAGTCCGTCGCGCAGCAACGTCAAGTCCTCGGCGACTAGACATGCGCCAACGATGGCGCGGCCGGGGTGCCGGTGTGCACCCCGGCGTCCCGGCCGCGCGCACAGTGCGTGTGGACCGTCAGAACAGCGAGTACAGCAGCTTGTTCGGTGACCCGGTGCGCGGGTTCTGTACCTTGCCGCTGGTCGCACCGTTCACCAGGGCGTCCCGCACCTGTTGCGGTGTCGCGGTCGGGTGGGTCGCCAGATACAGGGCCGTGACCCCCACGGTGTGCGGGGTCGCCATCGACGTACCGCTGATGGTGTTGGTCGCGGTGTCGCTCGTGCTCCACGACGAGGTGATGCTCACGCCCGGGGCGAAGAGGTCAAGGCAGGTGCCGTAGTTGGACCAGGAAGCCCGAGTGTCGGTGCTGTCGGTCGCGCCGACCGTGATGGCCTCGGGGACCCGGGCCGGCGAGGTGGTGCAGGCGTCCTGCGGCATGCCGAGGATGTTGCCGTTGCCCGCGGCGATCGAGTAGGCCACGCCCGAGGCGATGGACCTCTTCACCGCGTTGTCGAGCGTGGTGTCCGCGCCGCCGCCCAGGCTCATGTTCGCCACGGCGGGCTTCACGGCGTGCGCCGTGACCCAGTCGACGCCCGCTACGACACCGGCGGTCGTGCCGGAGCCCTTGCAGTCGAGCACCCGCACGGCGACCAGCGAGACGCCCTTGGCGACCCCGTAGCTCTTGCCGCCGACCGTGCCCGCGACATGGGTGCCGTGGCCGTTGCAGTCCTGCCCGTTCTGGCCGCCGCCGACGGTGTCCGTCCCCACACTGGCGCGCCCGCCGAACTCGCTGTGCGAGGTGCGGATGCCGGTGTCGATGATGTACGCGGTGACGTTCGACGCGGTCGTGTTGTACGTGTACGTCTGGTTCAGCGGCAGGTCACGCTGGTCGGTCCGGTCGAGACCCCAGGTCGCGTTCTGCTGGGTGTCGGTGATCCGGAGAGTCTGGTTCTGCTGGACGTACGCGACCCTCGGATCCCGGGCGAGCGAGGCGGCCTCGGAGCGCGACAGTTTCGCGGAGAAGCCCTTCAGGGCGCTGCGGTAGACGTGCCCGAGAGTCCCGTGGTGCTCCCGTGTGAGAGAACGGGCCGTGTCGGCGGGCTGGTTGGTGGCGCCGTCCTTCAGGACGACGATCCAGCTGTCGGAGATCGCGGTGGACTGCGGGGCGAGTCGCAGATCGGGTTGGGGGGAGCCGTGGGCCGGGGTACCGCCCAGTTGGAACCCGACCACGAGCAATGCGGCGGGTAGGAGGGCGCCTAGACGGCGGACGGTGGCGCGCATATGCGGTGCACCTGACCTTTCACTGTCCGGATCGCGGGCAATTGCGGGTTGCGCGGTGCGCGTGGGCACTCATGCGAGGCCCGTCCTATTCATGGCATGTTCAAGTCAACGTCAAACATGTGTGAAGGAAGCTGTCGCCTCAGGAGAGTTGAAGCAGGTCGGCTCGCGCAGGCCGAGGGCAGGGCGCGCCCCTTTTCGCGAGATGCCAGAGCGCCGAGGCGGTGCAGATGCGCGCTCCGGGCGGCGGCGACGGTGAGCGGGCCGATGCAGAATCCCTCGCCGACCGGTTGCGGGCGGAGCACGCCGTCCCGGCGGACGTTCTCGTCCAGGGCCTTCGCGAACACGGGAGCGCGCACTGCCTGGTCCGCGACGCCCTACAGGACGTCAGATCAGCGCGCTGCACAGCCGTTCCAGCCGGAAATGCGCAGCCGCAGCAAGAACCCGGCACGACGGCATGAACACGCAAGCAGGGTCGGCGGCCGCCAGGTGCAGTCCGCCGATTCCTGAGGCCTGCGGCCCCTGACGCCACGAGGGGCTCGGTCAGCCAGGCGCTCCTCCACCATGTGCACGGGCCCCTGGCTGCGGCGCCGGGTGGTCCTGCCGACGGGCATCGCTGAGACGGGGAGGGGCCGGCCCCGCGGGCACCCTTGCCTCGCCTGTGCCTGCCTCGCCTCGATGAGCGGACGTCAGCTGTCGAAGCCGAGGCCCAGCCGGTCGAGGGTCTTGAGCCAGAGGTTGCGCCGTCCGGCGTTCTCGTCCGCGCGGGCGAGGGACCGACTGGTGGCCTGGATTCCCGCCCAGCGGATCGGTTCCGGCGGGAACGGAAGGGGCTTGCGCCGCACCATCTCCAGTTCGGTCCGCTCCGTTCGCTCGCCGGCCAGCAGGTCGAGCATCACCTCGGCCGCGAAGCGGGTCGCACCCACGCCCAGGCCGGTGAATCCGGCCGTATGGGCGACCCGGCCCCGGTGAGTGGTGTCGAAGAACGCGCAGAAGCGGGTGCAGGTGTCGATCGCGCCGCCCCACGCGTGGGTGAAGCTCAGCCCCTCCAACTGCGGGAAGGTCCGGAAGAAGTGCCGAGCCAGGGTGGCGAAGGTTTCCGGCCGCTGGTCGTGCTCGGCGCGCACTCGGCCCCCGTAGTGGTACACGGCGTCGTAGCCGCCCCACAGGATGCGGTTGTCGGCGGAGAGCCGCACGTAGTGGAACCGGTTGGCGGCGTCGGAGAATCCCTGCCGGTTGTGCCAGCCGACGGCGGCGAGCTGTTCGTCCGTCAATGGCTCGGTCATCAGCGCGTAGTCGTACACGGGGACGGTGTAGAGGCGGTGCCGCTTGAGCATGGAGGGGAAGGCGTTGGTCGCAAAGGCGACCCGGTTCGCAAGGACGCGGCCGTAGGGGGTCCGCACCGCGATCCCCGGGCCGGCCTCCGCGACGGCTGTGGCCGAGGTGTGCTCGTGAATGCGTACGCCGAGGTCCAGACAAGCCTGCTTGAGGCCCCACGCGAGGTGCGCGGGGTTGACATCGCAGTGCCGTCCTTGTCCCAGAGCGCGCCCAGGAAGGTCGGTGAGTTGATCTCGGCGCGAACCTGGTCGGCGTCCAGTACGGTCTGCTCGCAGCCGTAGCGGGCGGCGAGCGCGGCGAACTCGTGCATGTCGTCGATCTGGTACGGCTCCGTCGCCACGTTGAGAGAGCCGGTGCGCCGCCAGTCGCAGTCGATGCCGTACTTCTTGATCGTGTCCTCGATCGCCTGAAGGTTCCGCATGCCGAGCCGCTCCAGCTTGGCGAGCTCGCCGGGCCAGCGATCCATGCCGTTGCTCAGACCGTGAGTGAGGCTGGACTCGCAGAAACCGCCGTTGCGACCGGAGGCAGCCCAGCCGATCTCCTCGCCTTCGATCAGGACCACGTCGCGGGAGGGGTCGCGTTCCTTGGCGATCAGGGCGGTCCACAAGCCGCTGTAGCCGCCGCCCACTACGAGCAGGTCGCAGCTTGTGTCGGCGACCAGGGCCGACGTGGCCTGCGGGCGGCCGGGGTCGTCCAGCCAGAACGGGGAGGGGCCGGCGTCCTTGAGCGCGCGGACGGGATCCATGGAGGACTCCTTGGGTGCAGGGAGGGGTTGGCCTCCGGGGTCCGGTCATCAGACCTCCCGCCCCAGAAAAGTGTCAACGGCGTTGACATAATCCTGTCCGCCCCCGGACCCAGGTCGACACCCCCGGTGTCTCGGCAGCGATCCGCCCAGCCCGGCCCCTTACAGGGCGCCTGGCGAGGGCGTGCGGGGCACCGAAGGGGCGCCGCAACCCGGGCCTCAGCCGGCCTCCGCGCCCCCGCCCGGAAGCCTGGCCGCGACGGCGTCGAGCAGCAGCTCCAGCGCGAAGGGATAGCCGCTGAGCGGCATCTCGGCGGCCAACAGGCGCACGGTGGCGGCGATGTTGGGGTGGGTGCCCGCGTCCAGGCCGCCGTAGCGGACCTGCCACACCTTGAGGTCGGCCGCCTGCGCGGGAGCCGGCATGGCCAGCGCGGCCGCGTCCAGGGCCGCGAAAGCGAGCGCCTGGTCCACGAAGGCGTGGTAGATCCGTACCGCTTCCGGGTCGCGGAAGCCCGCCGACCGCAGCACGCCGAGGATCGTCTCCACGGCCCGCATCTCGTTGTCCCGCCCCGTCGTACGGTGTGCCGCGAGCAAGGCGGCCTGCGGGTGCGCCTGGTACGAGGCATGGACGCGCAAGCCCAGCTCGCACAGGTCGGCACGCCAGTCGCCAGTGGGCTGCCAGCCGTGCTGGGCACGGCCGATGAGCTCGTCGGCGATCGCCAGCAGCAAGTCGTCGGTGTTGCGGAAGTACCGGTAGAGCGCGCTCGGATCGGCGCCCAGTGCGGCTCCCAGCCGCCGGACCGTCAGCGCCTCCGCGCCGTGCTGGCCGACCAGCCGAAGGGCCGTCTCCACGATGACCCGCTCGGACAGCACCGTGCCCTGTTTCGTCGGCTTTCTGCGCCGTCTAAGCGGCTCCGGAACCACACGCTCAGCCATGGCCGGAGCTTATGACAACGCCATTGACATGTGAAGAGGCCAAGGACTTCCATGGCCTGCCAGCAGGCCCGTTCGGCCGCGTTTCCCTACCAGCAAGGCGAAGATCATTGGCAGTACCAGTGAAGGACGCGGGCAGCACGCCGAAAAGCAGCCCCCAAGCCCCCAAGACCGCGATGCGGAAGTCCATAGGCGTCGTCGACGGCATCGTCCTAGCCGCGTCGAGCACCGCGGCCACCAGCAGCATCGGTATCGGACTCGGTCTGATGGCGAGCATCGTCGGCCTGCACCTGCCCGCGATCATGCTGCTGGCCTTCCTGCCCGTACTCGGCATCGCCGGCGGATACGGACGGCTCAACCGCGCCGAACCCAACGCCGGCAGCAGCTACAAGTGGGTCGGCCGCATCCTCAGCCCCTGGCTGGGCTTTCTGACCGGATGGGTCAACGTCGTCGGCACGATCGTGTTCATGGCGTACACCACCACGGTGACCGGCTCGGCGATCATCCAGCTCCTCGGACAGGCCACCGTCCACAGCGTCGCCGGCCTCTCCCTCGATCCGGACTCCACCCTCCAGTCCACCCTCCTCGGCATGGCCGTCCTGGTCGCCGCGGCGCTGGTCGCCGTCCGCGGGCTCGACCTCGCGGCCCGTCTCCAGAAATACCTGCTGATCTTCGAATACGGCGTGCTGCTCGCCTTCTGCGGCTACGGCCTGTTCGTCGGGGACCAGCCCTTCTCACTCCAGTGGTACAACCCCTTCGACATCCCCTCGGCCGAAGCCCTCGCCCAGGGCATGGTGCTCGCCGTCTTCTGCTACTGGGGCTTCGAGTCGGTCTTCAGCGTCGGCGAGGAGGTCGGTGACCCGCGGGACGCCTCCCGCGGCGGGTTCATGGCGCTGGCCCTCATGCTGCTCCTGTTCCTGCTCGCCGGCACCGCCTTCCAGCGGGTCCTGCCGCTGGGCGAACTGTCCGACAACGGCGCGCAAGGGCTCGCCCACTTCGGCACGAGGCTCGCCCACCAGCCGCTGGCCGCGCTGCCGCTCATCGCCCTCATGTTCTCCGCGGTGGCGTCGCTCCAGGCCTCCGTCATCCCCACCGCCCGCGGGATGTACGCGATGGGCCGCGACCGCGTTCTCGGCTCCGTCTGGACGCGCCTGCACCCCAGGCACGGGACCCCCGCCGCCGGCACCCTGCTGATCACCGCGATCGCCCTTGCCCTCGCCGTACTGGCGCTGGTCATCCCCACCGTGAACGACTTGATCTTCGCCGCGGTCAACGCGATCGGCATCGTCGTCGCCCTCTACTACGCCCTCACCGCAACGGCCGCCGCCGTGCACTTCCGCCACCTGCTGCGCACCTCGCCGACGGAGGCTCTGCGTGCGGTCGTCGGACCGGTGCTGGGCGCGCTCGCGCTGCTCGCCATCGGCGGCTACCTCGCCTGGACCTTCTACCGCTCCACCGATCACCTCGAACTCTCAGCCGACAACGGCTGGTTCGCGCTGCTCGCCCCGGTGCTGATGATCGGCTCCGGGCTCCTGGCCGCCGCGTGGGCCCGCTGGCGCCGCAGGTCGCCCTACTTCTCCCGTTCCCGCGATGCCGCCTCCGGCAACGACCCGATCAGCACCGGCTGACCAGCACCCCGCGGACACACGACGCGGACCGCGACACCTCATTTCCCTCCCACGGCCCGAGCGGGCCGCCGACCACCAGGAGCACCTCCCATGACCAAGGCCGATCTGGTCTTCACCCACGGCCCCGTGCACACCGGGGACCCCGCCCGCACCCGGGCGAGCAGCCTCGCCGTCACCGGCGAGCGGATCACGGCCGTCGGCCACGACGAGGTACGGGAGTTGATCGGCCCGCGGACCGAGGTGGTCGACCTCAGCGGCAAGTTGCTGCTTCCCGGCTTCCAGGACGCCCACATCCACGCCGTCTACGGTGGCATGGAGCTGGCCGAGTGCGACCTCACCGGCGCCGTGGAAGTCGACGAATACCTGCGCCGTATCCGCGAGTTCGCCGACGACCACCCCGAGAGCACTTGGATCACCGGCGGCGGCTGGTCCATGGAGAGCTTCGAGGGCGGCCTTCCGGACCGGCAGCTGCTCGACTCCGTGGTGCCGGACCGGCCGGTGTATCTGGTCAACCGCGACCACCACGGTGCCTGGGCCAACACCCGTGCGCTGGAACTGGCGGGCGTCACCCGGGACACCCCGGACCCCGCCGACGGCCGGATCGAACGGGAGGCCGACGGTACACCGAGCGGCGTCCTGCAGGAAGGCGCCACCGGCCTGGTGGCCCGGCTGGTGCCCGCGAAGACCGCCGCCGACCGTCTCGACGGCCTGCTGCGCGCTCAGCGGCTGCTGCACTCACTCGGTATCACCGGCTGGCAGGACGCCCTGCTCGGCGAGTTCAACGGCCAGCCCGACCCCTCGGACGCCTACCTCGCCGCCGCCCGCGAGGGAACCCTCACCGCCCGGGTCAACGGCGCGCTCTGGTGGGACCGCGGCCGGGGCCCGGACCAGATCCCGGAGCTGGTCTCCCGCCGCGCGGAACTGAACCACGGCAGGTTCCGGGCCGGCTCGGTGAAGATCATGCAGGACGGCATCGCGGAGAACTTCACCGCCGCGATGACCAGCCCCTACCTGGACGCCTGCGGCTGCGCCACCGCCAACAGCGGCCTGAGCTTCGTCGACCCGGTCGCGCTGCGCTCGCACGTCACCGAACTCGACGCGCTCGACTTCCAGGTGCACTTCCACGCCCTCGGCGACCGCGCGGTGCGCGAAGCACTGGACGCGATCGAGGCGGCCCGCGCCGCCAACGGCCGACGTGCCACCCGGCACCACCTCGCCCACCTGCAGGTGGTCCACCCGGACGACATCCCGCGCTTCGCGCAGCTCGGCGCGATCGCCAACATCCAGCCGCTCTGGGCCGCCCACGAGCCGCAGATGGACGAGCTGACCATTCCCTTCCTGGGGCCCGAACGCGCCGCCTGGCAGTACCCCTTCGGCTCCCTGCTGCGGGCCGGCGCGACCCTGGCGGCGGGCAGCGACTGGTCCGTGAGCAGCCCCGACCCGCTTGCCGGGATCCATGTCGCCGTCAACCGGATGGAGCCCGGCGCGGCCGACGGCCGGGTCTTCCTGCCCGAACAGCGCCTCGACCTCGCCACCGCGGTCGCGGCCTACACGGCGGGGTCGGCCCATGTCAACGGCCTGGACGACACCGGCACCCTGCGGCCCGGCCACCTCGCCGACCTGGTGGTCCTCGACCGGGACATCTTCACCGCGCCGGCCGAGGAGATCCACACGGCCCGGGTTCTGCGGACCTACGTGAGTGGAGTGCTGGTGCACTCCTCCTCGTGACGGCCGCGCCGTCGAAGCGCGGCCGCGGCCGTGGAATCGCCCCCGCGCTCCGATGACGCCCTGATCTCCAGCTTCGCCTGTACCAAGGTGCCTGTCGGCTCCTGGCTCCCGCTCTCCAGCGCCGCGACGAGTTGCTCGATGCCCGCTGCGGCGACACATTCCGGCTGGAGGCTCAGGGTTGTGACGGGTGGGTCGGCATGCGCGGCCGAGGAGTCCTCGCTCGCGCACACCAGCAGCAGGTCGCCGGGTACCGACAGGCCCAGGCGGCGCGCGGCGTCGAGCACCAGCGGCGGATTGGCCTCGGTCAGCACGAGCAGGGCGTCGGGCCGATCGGGAGCGCCGAGGGCCCGCTCGACCGCTTCGACGGCAGGGCCGTTGCCCGGCCGCACCGAAAGCGTGATCCGAGGTGTGGCACCCTGCCTGGCGCACCAGCGCCGGTAGAGGTCCAGGGCCTCCGTGTTGAAGCGGGTCGGGGTGTCGGGTGCGACGACCGCGATGCGCTGCGCGCCCTGGGCGTGCAGGTGGTCCAGTACCTCGCGCATGGCGGCGTCGGTGTCGATGTCCACCCAGTGCGTGCCGGGACGACCCTCGACCGAGCGGTCGGTGGACAGCGGGATACGGGCGGCGACGAAGTCCTCGATCAGGGGATCGTCCTCGAGCGGGTCCGCGACGATCGCGGCGTCCAGCGGCAGATCGGCCCACTCGCTGGGCGAAGAACTGGTGGGCAGCAGCACCAGGGCGTAGCCGTGGTGCAGGGCTGCGGTCGCGATGGCGCTGGTCAACTGGGCGAAGTAGGGGGAGTCCATGTAGGACCCGGGGGTTGTCGGGTACTCCCCGACGGCGTAGCCGATCAGCCTGGCGTGCCCGGCGCGCAGCAGCCGCGCGGTCGCGTTGGGCCGGTAGCCGAGGCGCCGTGCGGTCTCGCGGGCGCGTTCGCGTACGGCCGGCGAAAGGCGTCCGGTGCCGTTGAGCGCGGCGGAGACGGTGGTCTTGGACAGGCCCGCCTCGCGGGCGACGTCGACGAGGCGGACCCGGGGCACAGCGGCCGGGACGCCGTGTCCGCTGCGGCGCGGAGTTTCGGTCATGCGCTGAATGGTGCCAGCCCCGCGTGCCGTCGTCACCCGCCTCTGACCTCAAAAAAACCGTTCCCGCAAACCCTTGTGAAGGAACGTTCCCGCATCAATACTCGCTGCCATCCACAGCACCCCCACTACCCTCGAAAGGGGTGGGTTCCTTGCGTGCCTCCAGACCCACCGCCCTGCTCGCCGGAGCGGTCGCCCTGGCTGCGACCGTCTCCGGCTGCTCCGGCGCCTCGTCCACCGGCGCCAGATCCGCCCAGGGCAGCACCACCTACCAGGTCTCCGCGGACACACCCGCGGCCAAGGGCTCGATCCCGTCGTTCTCCTGGTCGCTCTACGCCGAGCCCTACTCCCTCGACTACACGCAGGCCTGGGACTACCCGCCCAACACCGTCCTGGCGAACGTCTGCGAGCAACTGTTCCGCATCACACCCGACATGAGGATCGCGCCGGGCCTGGCCCTGAAGTCGGCCCATCCCAACCCGCTGACCTGGGTGTACACCCTCCGCAGCGGCGTGAAGTTCCACTCCGGTTCGACCATGACCGCGGACGACGTCGTCGCCTCCCTCAAGCGCCATCTCGACCCGGCCGTGGGCTCGGCGTGGGGCAGCGCGTTCAAGAACGTCGCCTCGATCACCAAGACCGGCCCGCTCGAAGTGACGATCAAGCTCAACAAGCCCGACGTCCTGCTCAACGAACTGATGGCGGCCTCCCCCGGCACCATCGAGAGCGCCGCGTTCCTGGCCAGGGCCGGCCGGGACTACGGCAACCCGAAGGCCGGCGTCGACTGCACGGGCCCCTACGCGCTCGGCACCTGGGCCCAGGGCGACAGCATCACCCTGAAGAAGAACGCCGCGTACTGGGATCGCACGCTGACTCCCAAGGCCAGCGTCAAGTTCGTCTTCATCCAGGACCCGGCCGCGCGCACCAGCGCCTGGCTCTCCGGATCGGTCGACGGCGGGTACCTGGTGCCGGCCACCTCGATCGGTCAGCTCAAGTCGACCTCTCGGGGCAAGCTGTACTTCGGCCCGAACACCGCCGCCTCCGACCTCGCCGTGTTCAACCTCAAGGGCACGCTCGGCGATCTGAAGGTGCGTAAGGCCCTGTCCATGGCGCTGGACCGGCAGAGCATCATCAAGGCCGCCGTCGCGGGAGTGGCCGTGCCGGCCAAGGCCCCGGCCGCGCGGGGCGCCTGGCTCACCGCCCCGGACCGGACGTCCGGCTACTTCTCCGCCCTTCCCGACCTGGTGTACGACATCGACGGCGCCAAGAAGCTGATCAGGGAGGCCGGTGCGACCGGCAAGAAGGTCGTCATCGCGAGCAGCACGCTCACTCCTGAGATCACCGTCGTCGCCAACGCCGTGCAGGCGGCCGGCAAGAAGATCGGTCTCGACGTGCAGATCAAGCCGATCGCACCCGACGCGTACACGGCGCTCTTCACCGACCCGCACGCCCGTGCCGGCATCGACCTGGTCTTCACCAACGGCTACATCAACTCGCCCGACCCGCTCGAGTTCTACCAGTCGTTCCGCACCGGCGACTTCGGCAATTACGGCAACTACTCGAACCCCGAGTTCGACGCGCTCTACAACCGGGCGTCGGCGGTCGCCGACCCGGCCGCCCGTGCCGACCTGACCGCCGAGCTGCAGAAGATCGCGCTGCGCGACCTGCCCGCCATCCCGCTGTACGAAGCTCCCCACTCGGTGTTCCTGGGCAGCCGGATCACCGGTGCTCCGGCCGGCATCGCCCAGCTGTACTACCCGTGGGCCGCGAAGATCGGCTCGGCGAACTGATGGCCCGTTACCTCCTCGGCCGGCTCCTGGGGCTGGTGACCGTGCTGCTGATCACCTCCTTCCTGGTCTTCAGCGCGGTGCACCTGGCCCCGGGGGACCCGGTGTCCTTCCTCCTCAAGGGCCACCCGGTCTCGCCGGAGACCAAGGCCGCGATCCGCGCCCAGTACCACCTCGACGACCCGTTCTTCACCCAGTACCTGAAGTGGGTCGGCAATGTGCTGCACGGCGACTTCGGGCGCTCCGTCCAGTTCCGGCACGACGTCGGATCCCTGATCGGCTCGCGCCTGCCGAGCACGGCCCTCCTCATCGGGTACTCGGCCGTGCTCGCCTGCCTCGGCGGCGTGCTCGCCGGCATCGTCGCCGCGTCGCGCCCCGGCGTGGTCGACCGCATGGTGCTCGTGTGCACCGGCGTGGCCACGGCGACCCCGCCGTTCGTCAGCGCCATCGTGCTGGTCTCGCTGTTCTCGGTGCAGCTGGGCTGGTTCCCCGGGCCCGGCGCCGCCGGCACCGGTTTCGCGGACCGGCTCTACCACCTGACCCTGCCCGCCTTCGCCCTCGCTGTGACCCTCGCCGGGCTGCTGGCCCGGGTGACCCGCTCTTCGATGCTCGACGAGCTGAGGCGCGAGCACGTGGAGGTCGCGCGCTCCCGCGGCGTCGCCGAGGGCACCGTGGTGCGGCGGCACGTGCTGCGCAACGCGCTGGGCCCGATCGTCACCGTCGGCGGCACGATGCTTGCCGGACTCCTGGTGAGCACCTCGATCGTGGAGACCGCCTTCAACGTGTCCGGCATCGGCTCACTGCTCGTGCAGTCGGTGACGGTCAAGGACTTCCCTGTCGTACAGGCGATCACGCTGATCACCGTGGCGGCGTTCGTCCTGGTGAACCTGGTCGTGGACCTCCTCGCGCCGCTCATCGACCCCCGGCTGACCCTGACCCGGCGAGGTGCCTCATGACCACCGCTGTCCCCGTCACCGAACTGCGCAGGCGGCCCGGTCTGCGCCGCCTGCGGGTGCTCGGGCAGGGACCGCTGTTCACCGCGGCCGTCCTGCTGCTGGGTGTGCTGGTGGCCGTCGCCGTGTTCGCACCGTTGCTCGCGCCGTACGACCCCGACGCCCTCGACCTGCCGGCCACCCTGGCCGGGAGCAGCGTCGACCACCTCCTGGGCGCCGACCAGTCGGGCCGTGACGTGCTGTCGCGCCTGCTGTACGGCACGCGCTCCGGGCTGCTCGGACCGCTCCTGGTCGTCGGGGTGTCGACCCTGCTGGGCATCCTGGTGGGCGTCGTGGCCGCCTGGCGCGGCGGTTGGGTCGACGCGGTCCTCTCACGGTCGATGGACCTGGTGTTCTCCTTCCCCGGACTGCTTGTGGCGATCATGTTCGTGGCGGTCACCGGCCCGGGCATGACCGCGCCCGTCGTCGCCATGGCAGTCGCGTACACGCCGTACGTGGGGCGCCTGGTGCGCAGCATCGCCCGGCAGGAGAAGGCACGTTCCTACATCGAGTCCTACCTCGTGCAGGGCTGGTCGGGCTGGACGATCTGCGTCCGGCACCTGCTGCCCAACATCGCGCCGACGGTGCTCGCCCAGTCGGCGATCAACTTCGGGTACGCCCTGATGGACCTCGCGGCGCTCTCCTTCCTCGGCTTCGGGGTGCAACCGCCGACCGCCGACTGGGGCGCGATGATCAACGAGGGTGAGGGCGCGATGCTGCAGGGCGCGATGCTTCCCGCGCTCGCGCCGTCCGTGTGCATCGTGCTCGCCGTCGTGGCGTTCAGCATCGTCGGCGAGGGCATCGCCGACCGGGTCGCGAAGCGGGAGTGGTGAGGTGGATGACTGTGCATCAGTCTCTTCTGGAGATCGACAACCTCTCCGTGCGGCTGCCCGAGGGGCGCGCGGCCCGGCCGATCCTGGACGGCGTGTCCCTGCATGTCGCGGCGGGTGAGACCGTCGGCCTGGTCGGTGAATCCGGTTCCGGAAAATCGGTCGCCTGCCGCAGTGTGCTCGGGCTGCTGCCCGAAACGGCGCGGACGGACGGCGAGGTCCGAGTGGCGGGCCGCGACGTACTGACGATGGACCGGAACGGACTGACGGAACTGAGGACCCGTCAGGTCTCGATGATCTTCCAGGACCCACGTGCCTCGGTCAACCCGATGCGACGCGTCGGCGACTTCCTCACCGAGCAAATGCGTGCCGCCGGCGTACCCGCGGCGGCGGCGACGAGCCAGGCCGAGGAACTTCTCGCTGCCGTGGGCATCCGCGACCCGCGCGGCGCGCTGCGGCGCTACCCGCACCAGTTCTCCGGCGGCATGCTCCAGCGCGTCGTCATCGCGGCGGCACTGGCAAGCCGGCCCTCACTGCTCGTCGCCGACGAGCCGACGACCGCACTGGACGTCACGACCCAGGCCGAGGTCATCGCGATCCTCACCCGTCTGCAGGCCGAGCGCGGCACGGGGCTGCTCTTCGTCACCCACGACCTGGAACTGGCCTCGGCCATCTGCGACCGCGTCTACGTCATGTACGCGGGGCGCATCGTCGAGACGCAGGCCGCCGGTGACCTGTTCGAGCGCCCGCGCCACCCGTACACGGCCGGCCTCCTCGCGTGCACACCCCACATCGAACCCGACGCCGCTCCACCACGGTCCATTCCCGGCCGCCCGGTCTCGCTCGCCGAGTCGCCGGCCGGATGCGCATTCGCCGCGCGCTGCGCGCACGCGCAGGAGCGCTGCGCGGTCGACAAGCCCGTCCTGCGGCAGTACGGCGGCGAGGGCCTGGCCGCCTGCCTGCGCGCCGAAGAAGGGATCCTGCTGTGAGTACCGCGACGGAGAAGACCGGCGCGTCAGCTCTCGTGGTGGACGGACTGCGGAAGGAGTTCGGCGGCCACGCTGCGGTCGACGGCGTCTCCTTCACCCTGCGACCGGGCGGCTCACTCGGCATCGTCGGCGAGTCCGGATGCGGCAAGACCACCACGGCGCGCATGCTCGTCGGCCTCGAGACACCCGATGCCGGCAGCATCCAGCTGAACGGACGCGACCGTCTCGCGCGTGCTCGCGGCCGCGCCGAGCGTCTGGCCCGCGCCCGCGAGATCCAGATGGTGTTCCAGGACCCGTACCTCTCCCTCGACCCGCGCATCAGCGTGAGGGCGTGCCTCGAGGAGGTCCTGCGCCTGCACTTCCCGCTGGACGCGCCGGCGCGGCGCAGGCGGGTCGCCGAACTCCTCGACCAGGTGGGGCTGGGAAAGCGTGAGGCCACGGCCCTGCCCCGCCGGCTGTCCGGAGGGCAGCGTCAACGCGTGGCGATCGCCCGGGCGTTGGCGGCCCGACCACAGGTGCTCATCCTCGACGAGGCGGTCGCCGCGCTCGACGTATCCATCCAGGCGCAGATCCTCGACCTGCTCACCGGCATCCGCCGCGACGAGGGCATCGGCTTCCTCTTCGTCAGCCACGACCTCGCGGTCGTCCGGCACATCAGTGACGAGGTGGTCGTGCTCAGTGCCGGAAGGATCGTCGAATCCGGCCCCACGATGTCCGTCCTGACCAGCCCCCAGCACCCCTACACCCGCCTCCTGCTCGACTCCGTCCCACGGCCCGGATGGGATCCGGCCCGCATCTCCGCGGGCCGCCGCGCGCTCACCTGACCCTTTCGCCTCACCTCGAAGGACCATCACATGACCGATCTCACCGACCTCGCCCATCTCCCGGCCACCGAGGCCCTGCGCCGGTTCCGCGACCGCTCCCTGTCACCGGTCGAGCTGATGACCGCGGTCATCGCGCGCGCCGAAGCCGTCGAGCCGAAGGTCAACGCCCTTGCCGAGCGGACCTTCGAGGAGGCCCTCGCCGCCGCCCGCGAAGCCGAGGCACGGTACGCGGGCAAGGGCGAGGCGCCCCGCGCCCTGGAGGGTCTCGCCGTCGCGACGAAGGAGGAGCAGCCCATCGCGGGCCGCCGCAGTACGGACGGATCCCTGGCGTTCCAGGACCAGATCGCCGAGCAGACACACCCGGTCATCGAGCGGATCCAGGCCGCCGGCGGCATCGTGCACGCCCGGACCACGACCCCCGAGTTCAGCTGTGCGGGGTACACGCAGTCACGGCTGTGGGGCGTCACCCGCAACCCGTGGAACCTGGAGTTCACTCCGGGCGGCTCCTCGGGCGGCGCGGGCGCCGCGCTCGCGGCGGGTGAGACGACGCTCGCGACCGGCTCCGACATCGGCGGCTCGATCCGCATCCCCGCCTCGTATACGGGCACGGTCGGCTTCAAGCCGCCGTACGGGCGTGTGCCGGCGATGACGCCGTTCAATCTCGACACGTACTGCCACGACGGTCCGATGGCGCGCACCGTCGGCGACTGCGCCCTGCTGGAGAACGTCATCGCGGGGCCCCATCCGCTCGACGCGGTCTCGCTGCGGCCCAAACTCGTCCTGCCCGAGCGGTACGAGGGCGCCGAAGGCCTGCGGGTGGCGCTTTCGGTCACCCTCGGGGACTGGCCGGTCGACCCCGAGGTCGAGGCCAACACCCGCGCGGTCGCGGAGGCGCTGCGCGCGGCCGGGGCCGTCGTCGAGGAGGTCGAGGTCCCCATCATGCGGGCGGACGTGATGCGGGCAGCGATGATCCACTTCGGTTCCGTCTTCGGCCCCTACATCGGATCGGTGGCCGCCGAGCACGGCGACCAGTTCACCACGTACGCGCTCGACTTCGCCCAACGGGCCGCCGAGGCCGTCCGCGAGCCCGGCAGCTTCCTACTGGGCCTTGAGATCGAGGCCGCGGTGCAGACGACGCTCGGTGCCCTGCTGGACCGCTACGACGTGCTGCTGTGCCCGACCACGGCCATCCCGGCGCTCAAGGCGGACGACGACCACCTCTCGACCAAGGTCGTGGTCAATGGCGTCGAGCTGGACTTCTACCTGGAAGCCGCGATGACCACGGCGTTCAACATCGCCAGCCGCTGCCCGGTGCTGAGCGTGCCGTCCGGTTTCGCCTCGACCGGAGTGCCGACGGGGGTGCAGGTAGTCGGGCGCACCTACGACGACATCACGGTGTTCCGCGTGGCGGCGGCGATCGAGGCCGCCAGACCCTGGTCCAGCGTCCCGGTGCTCTGACTCGAGGGCACGGAATGGAGTGGTCGGATCCACGAACCTTGATCCATTTTCGCAACAGGCCCCAACGGCACCTCGTCAAGCAGAAGGTGACCGCGGCCATCAGCCGGGAGACCCTGCGCCGGATCCTGCGCGCCGGCAAGGTCTCCTGGAAGACCACCACCACGTGGAAGGCGTCCACCGACCCGGAGTTCATCGCCAAGATGCACCGCGTCCTGGCGCTGTATGACACCCCGCCCGCCGACGGACGGGTGATATGCGTCGATGAGTTCGGGCCGCTGAACTTGATGCCCCGCAAGGGCAAGGCGTGGGGGCCGGTGAGGCGTCCGCGCAGGCTGCGGGCCACCTACAACCGTTACGGCGGCGTGCGGCAGATGCTCGCTGCCCTCGATCTGGCTACCGGCAAGCTGTACTACCGCATTCGCCCGCGCAAGCGGTGGCGCGAGTTCCTCGATCTCCTCAAGGCCCTGCGCGCCCGCTGGCCCAGGGAGAAGTTGTATGTGGTGCTGGACAACTTCTCCCCGCACAAGCACGCCAAGGTCCGCACCTGGGCGGCCGGCAACGACATCGAACTCGTCTTCCTGCCGACCTACGGCTCCTGGCCGAACTGGATCGAGGCCGAGTTCGCGGCCCTGCGCTACTTCGCACTCAACGGCACTGACCACCGCAGCCACGACGAACAGAACGCCGCCATTGCCGCCTACGTCCGCTGGCGCAACACCCGCGCGGAACCGAAGACGAACTTCGCGCCCGACTCACCGATCCGATCATGGACCGATTACCCGGCCAAGGCTGCGTGACGAGCCACTAGCACCGGCCGCATGCCTGAACTGATTGCACCCACAAGCCAGTTGCAATCCTCATGGCTCGCAGCGCGACGAGTGGCCTCCAGGTGCCCACCAGGACGGGACAGGCCTCGGCCTGCGGCGCCCTCCCCGCTTGAGCCACGCGCCGCTCGCCTGCGCCGCTCGAAAAGTTGCCGTCGCTGCTCCTCCTGCGCCACGAGAACGCGGTGCTGCGCCGGCAGCTGGCCGGCCCGGTCCGCTACGAGCAAGTCGATCGGTTCTGGTTCGCTGCTCTCTCCGGTCTGACACCTCGATGTCGCCGGCGCGAGGTCTTCCCGGTCACTCCGGGCACCCTGCTCGGCCGGCATCGCCGATACTTCGCGTGAGTGCCTCACCGCCCAGGCCGAGGGCATCATCGCGGCGGACTTCTTCCACATCGACACCGCGCTCGGCAGGCGGCTCCATGCGCTGGCCTTCCTCGAGCACGGCACCCGGCACCCGGCACCCGCACATCACCGGCGTCACCGCCCATCCGACGCGGGAGTTGTCGGTGCAGCAGGCGAGGATCCCTTCCGCGCAGGAGATGGCTGCGCACCCGGATCCTCGGCGGCCTCATCAGCGAGTACAGATACGCCGCGTGACCTGCGGCGACGACCATTCGAGCGGCGCAGGACTTCGCCATTGACAGGGCTGGCTAATGCAGTTAGCTTTTAGCTAACAGAGTTAGCCAGGATCTGAGGGATGTCATGACCGAGTACCTTGCCGTCGACGGCGGCACGATCGCTTACGAGGTGGCGGGGTCCGGCCCGCTGATCGTTCTCGCACACGGCATGGGCGACAGCCGCGCTGCGTACCGTGCTGTGATCCCGCCTCTGGTGGCGGCGGGCCACCGGGTTGCCGCGGTCGATCTGCGCGGCTGCGGCGAGTCCAGCGCCGGCTGGCCGGCCTGGAGCCGCACCGCCATCGCCGGCGACCTGCTCGCCGTGATCCGCCACCTGGGCGGCCCGGCCGTGCTCGTCGGCCACTCGATCTCCGGCGGCGCCGCCACCATCGCCGCGGCCGAGGAGCCCTCGCTGATCACCGCGGTTGTCGAGTTGGCGCCGTTCACCCGCAAGCAGTCGATCCGCCTCGGCGACCTGCGGGTGAGGCGCTTCCGGCAGGGCATGCTGCGGCTGCTCGGCACGGGCGCGTTCGGCAGCGTGCCGCTCTGGCGCTCGTACCTCGACGTGGCCTACCCCGGCGTGAAGCCGGCCGACTGGGCAGAGCGGCTCGGCCGTATCGCCGCCCTGCTGCGCGAGCCGGGCCGGATGAAGGCCCTGCAGGGCATGGGCCGCAGCACCCCGACCGACGCCGGCGCGCAGCTCAGTAACGTCCGCTGCCCGGTCCTGGTCGTGATGGGCACGCTCGACCCCGACTGGGCCGACCCGCACGCCGAGGGTTCGGCGATCGTCGACGCCCTGCCGTCCGGCCTCGGCCTCCTTGAGATGATCGAGGGCGCCGGGCACTACCCGCACGACCAGTTCCCCGACCAGGTGGTTTCGCTCATGCTCGCCTTCCTCCGATCGGACGCCGCCCGTGCCTAGGGCCGGCCTGGACCCGGCGGCCGTGGTCGCGGCCGGTGCCGCCCTCGCCGACGAGGTGGGGCTCGCCAACCTGACGATGGGTTTGCTGGCCGAGCGGGTGGGCGTGCGCACCCCGTCCCTGTACAAGCACGTGGGCGGCCAGGAAGACCTCAACCGGCGCATCGCGGTCCTGGCATTGAACGAGGCCGCCGACGCCGTCGGCGGCGCGGTCCAGGGGTACGCGGGCCGCGACGCCCTGGCGGCCGCGGCGCGCGCCTTCCGCGCCTTCGTCCTGGAGCACCCCGGCCGGTACGCCGCAACGATCGGCGTGGAACCGTCCGGCCCGGACGATCCCCTGGCCACCGCGGGTCAGCGGCTGCTCAGCACTTTCACGTCGGTCCTGCGCGGCTACGAGATCGCTGAGCCCGACGTGGACCACGCCCTGCGCACGCTCCGTAGCCTCTGCCACGGCTTCGCCACGATGCAGGCGGCCAACGCCTTCCAGTGGAGCGCCGACATCGACGAGAGCTTCGAGTGGCTGATCGCCTTCGCCGACCGCGGCCTGCGCGCCATGTGAGAATGCCGCCGTCGACCGCTTCGACATCTGGGGTCCTTGGCGGCTGTTTCTGATCCCTGGCGGTTTTCCGAGCCCCGACGGACCGGGTCAGGCGTGGTGCGAGAGAGCGCCAGAAGTCTGCAGCCGTCTGCGGACCGGTCACCGGGTATGTGCCGTCAAGGTGCTGCTGCTCGCGATGGCATCGGGCCTCGCCGGCCCGCGCTCTCGTCGTGTTCCTGCGCCTGCGGTACCGATCGGGAGGGTGTAAGGAGAAAATATGCGCCTGCGGCAGCGGTTTGGACATCGCCCTCGCTCACGGCAGGCCGGTGACGCTCTGCTGGCACTGCCGCTGGGTTTGATCGTGGCGATCGTGCTGGTCGACGTGCTGACTCCGGACGGTCTGCCGCTGGGCCCGTCGCTGCTGATCGTGGCGCCCGCGCTCACCGCGTCCTTCGCCTCCACTCGCATGACCGGGGCGGTGGCCGCCCTGACGGTGGTGGGCATGGTGGTCATCGGTCTTCAAAGCGGCCACCTGCTGGGCGGCACGATGTCGTTCGGCTCGCAGCTCATCGCCCTGCTGGTGGTGTCGGTGATCGTGACGGTCTTCCGCTATCTGCGGGAGCGGCATGCCCGTGAGCTGGCTCTGGTGCGGACGGTGTCGGAGGCGACGCAGCGGGTGGTGCTGCGGCCGCTGCCGCGGCGGATCGGTCCGCTGCGGGTGGGATCGGTGTATCTGGCGGCGCAGGAGGAGTCCTTGATCGGCGGCGACCTGTACGCGGCCGTCCGCACTCCCACGGGTACCCGGCTGATCATTGGCGATGTGATGGGCAAGGGGCTGACCGCGATCAGTGACGCCGCCCTGCTGCTGGGCGCCTTCCGGGAAGGCGCGCACCGCCAGGCCACGCTGCCCGACCTCGCGGCCTACCTGGACCACAGCGTGTGCTGGAACCTGGCCGATCCCGCCGAGGCGGAGAAGGCCGGGGAGTGCTTCATCACGGCTGCGCTCCTCGACATTCCCGACGTGTCGTCGCTCATCCACGTGGTCAGCTGTGGACATCCGCCCCCGTTGCTACTGCGCGGCACGAAGGTCTCCGCACTGCTCGCCGCCCGCCCCGCCCCACCGTTGGGCCTGGGCGAACTGACCGCCGCCGCCTACCACGTCGACACCTTCACGCTCGAGCCCGGGGACATGCTGCTGCTGCACACCGACGGGGTCATCGAAGCCCGGGACGCTCGGGGCGCCTTCTACCCACTGGCCGAACGCGCTGCCTGCTGGGGCCACCACAGCCCCGCCGCGCTGGTCCACCACCTGCGCACCGACCTGCTCGCCCATGCGGGCGGTCACCTGGCCGACGACGCCGCCATGATTGCCGTCCAGCGCAGTCGTAGGCCGGCGCCTACTGAGGCAGCTGACCGGCCACCTGCTCGGCCCGATATGGAAGGCGACCACGCACCCGACTCGGCGATGTGAGCGTATGTCTGATCCCGGCGCTCACCAGGGCAGCACCATTTCCAACCAGCTGGCGGTGTCCGGAGGCAGCCGGGGCGAGCTGCTCGTCCCGGCGGAAGGCCGCCCGGGGGCCCGGTCGCTGCTGGAGCGGATCGCCGCCGGCCGTGTCACGACGGGGCCGTGCACGGCGCGGCACCGGGACGGGCACCTGGTGGAGCTCGCGGTGCGGACCATCCCGGTCCCGGAACCGCCCGGTGGTGACGGCGGCGTGCTCGCGTTCCTCATGGATGTTTCCGCGGTGCTGGAGGTGCGGGTGTCCCGCGCCGTTCTGGACGGGCTGTTCGGCCATTCGCCGATCGGGCTGTCCGCCTTTGACGGCGAGCTGCGCCATCTGCGGGTCGACACCGCCCTGGAGAGCCGTAGGGCCAGCCGGGCTGCCGAAAGGGGACGGCAGCCCGAAAGGAGCCGCAGCCGGTGCTGGCCCTCGGGCTTGCGCTCTCTGCTCGCCGGCAGCCGAGCAGCCGTTCCGGGATGCCGGTGACCCGTGAAGGCGAGTTGAATGGAAAGCAGTACACCACTACGTCCGGGGGTGAGACAGACGAGTGCGGACCCTGTGTCCGACGTCGTCGGGCGACTGCCGAGCGACGGAGCGGTCATGGTGCTGGACAACCGCGGGACCATGCTGGCGTGCACGCCCGCGGTCAGGGAGTTGCTCGGCGTAGGGGGCAGGGAGCTGATCGGCAGGCCGTTCGCCGACCTGGTCGCGGAGCCCGGCGAGGGGCTGCTCCCGCCCGGCGGCCCGGCGACGCTGCGCCACCGCCGCGGCCAGACCGTGCAGGTCCAGCTGGAGGTGCTGCCGCTGAACGGCGGTTCCGAGGCCCAGTGCCTGGTGCGGGCGGTACCGGTGACGACGGCCGCGGACCGGGAGCAGGCCGACGCCCTGGTGCGCGCGCTGTTCGGGCAGACCGAGATCGGGCTGGTGCTGCACGACACCGATCTGCGGATCGTGCGGACCAACCAGCCGTCGGACGCCATCGGTCTGCTGGCCGGTACCGGGGCCGGGCCGGGCGGGGTGGCCCTCGACGAGGTGCTGGTGGTGGCGGACGCCCAGGCCGTCGCGGAGCGGCTGCGCCGGGTCGCGGAGACCGGGAAGCCGGTAACCAACCAGGTGGTCCGGGTGCACCGCCGGGAGGCGCCCGAGCAGGAGCGCGTCGTCTCCCTGTCGGCGCTCCGGCTGGAGGACCGGGAGGGCCGATGTACCGGGGTGGCGGTCGTCTTCAGCGACATCACCGAGCGGAAGCAGGCGGAGCGCGGACTGGCTCTGGTCAACGGGGCGGAGAAGCTGCTGCTGGGTTCGCTGGACATCGTCCGCACCGCTGAGGGCCTGGCCGGGGTGCTGGTGCCCGAGTACGCCGATCTGGCGGCGGTGGATCTCGCGGAGGCGGCGCTGGTGGGCGAGGAGCCCGGTGACTTCTCCCTCGGGGCTCCGCTGCGGCGGGTAGCGGTGGCTGCCAGGAGCGGCGTCTGGCCGGCCGAGCTGCTCACGGTCGGGGCCTCGCTGCGAGTCCGGGAGCCGGAGCAGGAGTTCGTCTACCGACGCTCGGCACTGACCGTGCCGGACCTGTCCGAGCTGCGAATCGCGCTCGCCGCCGACGTCGAGGGGCGCCGCCAGGTACTACCCGACGCCGCGACATCTCTGCTGATGATGCCGTTGCAGGCCCGCGGGCTGCTGCTGGGAGCGGCGGTGCTGTGGCGCTTCGGTGACCGGCCCCGTTTCGACCCGGACGACGCGGAGCTGGGTGCGCGAATCGGCTCCCGGGCCGCGATCAGCCTGGACAACGCACGGCGATACGCCCGCGAGCACCGCACCGCGGAGGCCCTGCAGCGCAGCCTGCTGCCGCAGGCGGTCGTCCGGGTGAGCGCGGCGGACACGGCCGGCTCCTACCTACCGGCCGGTATCACGACGGGGATCGGCGGAACGTGGTTCGACGTGATCCCGCTGTCCTCCTGCCGGGTCGCCTTCGTCGTGGGCGACGTGGCGGGGCACGGCGTGGAGGCCGCCGCCGCGATGGGACGGCTGCGGACGGCGGTGCAGACCCTCTCCGACATGGACCTGCCTCCCGAGGAACTGCTGACCCACCTCGACGACCTGGTCGTCCGGCTGTCGGCGGCGGAGGCCGCCGCTCCGGGGCCGACTCGTGGGCAGGGCACCGTCCTGGGCTCCACATGTGTCTACGCCGTGTACGACCCGATCACCGGGTTGTGCACGATCGCCAGTGCGGGCCACCCGCCGCCGGTGCTGTCCGTCCCCGGGCGGCCGGGGGCCGGCTTCGCGGCGGTCAGGCCGGGGCCGCCGCTCGGGGTGGGCGGTCTGCCCTTCGAGCCGGCGGAGCTGGCGATGGAACCGGGGGCACTGCTCGCCTTCTGCACCGGCAAGCTGCTGGCCCACGGTGAGGACGGCGCCGAAAAGCGGCTGCGACAGCTCCGCGAGCAGGTGGACGCCGCCGTGCAGGAGGACCGGACGCCGACGGAGACCGGACGCACCGTGCTCCGGCATCTGCTGCCCGAGGCGCCCGACCATGACGTGGCGCTGCTGATGGCCCGGCTGCACGTCCTGCCCCCGGACTCCACCGCCGTCTGGGAGTTCCCGGCCGATCCGGAGGCGGTGGGCCGGGCCCGGGAGATGGTGACGGCGCAGCTGAACGCTTGGGACCTGGAGGAGCTGGCGTTCACCACCGAGCTGATCGCCAGTGAGCTGGTGACCAACTCCATCCGGTACGCGGGCGGCCCCGTGGTCCTGAGGCTGATCAGGGACCAGGTGCTGATCTGCGAGGTCTCCGACCCGAGCCAGACCCAGCCGCGGCTGCGCCGGGCCCGGCTGACCGACGAGGGCGGCCGCGGGCTGTTCCTGATCGCCCAGTTGTCGCAACGCTGGGGCAGCCGCTACGCCCACCGCGGTAAGACCATCTGGACCGAGCAGCCGCTGCCCGTCAACTGACGCGCCGAAGATGGGCGAAGATCCCGCCCGTGATGTCGGCCGCGCTGTTCTGGTCAATGAGCAGAGTAGGGATCACTGTCAGGACCGCCGACGGGCCGGCCGCCTTCTGGCGGGCGACGCCTGGGGCGGCGCGGCGCCAGAAGGCGGCTGTGTCTCACGCTCACACACGGGTCCGGTGGCAGCCGGAGTGGAGGTCCTGCTTCTGCAGGGTCCGGGGGCTGCCACCGGAGCGGGGTGCTGCGGCTCTTACTTGAGGTAGACGATGCCGTCCGTGGTGACGGCGGGGCGTCCGGCGGTGCCGACGACCACGATCTCGATGGTGTGCTTCGCGCTGGTGGGCCAGGTCTTGGTCCAGATCGCGTCGCGGTACTTGGTCGTCGCCGACTTCAGGTCGACCGTGGCGGTCTTGGTGCCGTCGATGTAGATGTCCGCCTGTCCGGAGGTGGAGGCGCGGGATACCAGCCAGGCCACGGAGCGGCCGGTGAAGGTCCAGCTCAGCCGCGGGGGCGTCGGTGCAGGTGTAGTTGTTGCTCTCGGCGGTGTGGTGGACCACCACTGCCTTGATCTTTCCGCCGGGCAGGTAGTCGGGGTCGTCCGCGGCATCTACGCGTACCACGTCGAGCAGTTGGGCTGGAAAGACCTCGGCGTCCAGGAAACGGCCGCGGCCAAGACCGGCACCTGGACGAGCAAGTCCTCCACCAGTTACCTGGGGTGGACTCGGCAGGGGTCTCGGACTCGGCCGGCTCCGTGGTGGGATCGTCGCCGGCCGGTGTCTCCTGCGGGGACGGGTCCTCCGGCTCCACCACGTCCGTGGAATCGGGAGAGGGGGACGGGTCATCGGGCGCGTCGACGTCGTAGGCCGCCGGTTCCATCGCTCCGGTGCCGCTACCGCCGCCCTTACCCGAATCGATCATGTCCAGGCGCAACCCGGCAGGCAGCCTGTTGGAGGTACCTCCGCCCGCGGTGACCCGCACTTCCACCCCGTCGGAGGGTCCTACCCAGGCCGGTTCCGTACCGCCTCGCCGGGCGGCGGCCTCGCCCTGACCGCCACCACCGTCCAGCCGCAGCCAGTCCGACCACTGACCGGATCCCGCGGCACGGGTCCGGGCCTCGATCGTGCCCTCGATCCGCGACGAGGGATCGCTCCAGGTGATGCCGAGCATGCTGAACGGCTCGGTCTCCTGCTGCTTCAGGGTGGCCTTGGTGCCGTGCTCGGTCGTCGGCAGCTCGGCGGTGAGGGCCTGGCTCCTCACCGGACCCGGCTTGCCGTCACCACTGGTGTCGTTGCCCGACTGGTCGGAGCCTGTGCTCAGTAAGAGCCCTCCGACAATGCCTGCCGTGACCACGGCAGCCGTACCCCAGATATAGCGAGGTCTACCCATGATTGATCTGCGATGTCCTTCGTGAGGGGTGAGAAAAAGGGTCACATTTCGCACCAGCAGGGCGGGGCGACCCACCCAGCAGACCTTCAAGATCCGCTAAGGGTTGCGTCATCACACCCCAAGCCGCCAAGTGATTCAGACCACAGCTCTGATTCTCCGGCTCAAGATCCTTTCACCTCTCGCTGCCACCGCACCGGTCGGCACGGTTCTTCTTCCGACCAGCCAGGCAATCAGCCGCCCGCTGACTACCTACGGTAACTAAACGTGTTCGAAAAGATTCGTACGGTGATAAAGATCACGATCTCGGTTCGACGGAACAGGATCCTTTTTGCCTCCCACTTGCCAGGTTTGATCTCTTTTTGCTTCAGCTAGCTTCGTGAATGCCTCACAGGTGTGAGGCATTCACGAAGTGAAAATGGAGAATCAGGATGATTCGCAACCATGCGTCCTATCGACGCAGACGGCTGCGAGCCGGGGGGAGTACCCGCTGGATAGCGGGAAGCCTGTCTCTTGCCCTAGCTGTCACGCTCCTTGACGGGACGTACTCGGCGGCCCTCGCCGCACCGCAGGCGGCCAAGG
Source organism: Streptomyces sp. NPDC047453 (assembly GCF_040643155.1). Lineage (NCBI taxonomy): Bacteria > Bacillati > Actinomycetota > Actinomycetes > Kitasatosporales > Streptomycetaceae > Streptomyces > Streptomyces sp. NPDC047453. Next base: position 268,310 of record NZ_JBEYTS010000003.1, read on the forward strand.
AGGCGGAACACGCCGCCGCGACCCAGGCGGCGGACATCCCGTCGGCGCGCGTGGCCGCTCGTCTGTCCGGCAAGCGGGTCGAGGCGCTGTCCGAGCGCACCGAGACCTCGACGACCTGGGTGAACAAGGACGGCTCGCTCACCACGGAACTCGCTGCCGGGCCCGTTCGGTTCACGGACGAGGCCACGGGAGAGTGGCGTGAGGTCGACCTGGACCTCGTCCAGGGTGCCGACGGGGCTGTCAAGCCCAAGGCCCACCCGAGCGGGTTACGCCTGTCCGGCAAGTCCGGGACCCCGGCGAAATCGCTGAAGGCCGCTCAGCAGGCCGAAGCCACCGACCTGGTGACCCTGGGCGAGGGCGATCAGCAGATCACCCTGCAGTGGAAGGGCGGGCTGCCGCAGCCGAAGCTGGACGGTACGCGGGCGGAGTACGTCAACGCCGTACCGGGCGCGGACGTGGTCGTGGAGGCCACCCGGACCGGCTTCGAGCAGTTCGTCGAGCTCAAGCAGCGCCCCGAGGCAGGTGACTACTCCTACACCCTGCCGCTGAAGGCCAAGGGCCTGAAGGCGAAGCAACTGGCCGACGGCAGTGTGCTGTTCACCGACAAGAAGAACAAGAAGCGGGCTGTCATGCCCGCGCCAGTGATGTGGGACGCCGCCGTCGACGAGCGCTCCGGTGAGCACACCCGCAAGGCCAGGGTCGGCCTGAAGGTGGTCCAGAAGGGCGCCTCCGTCGACCTGGTGATCACCCCGGACGCCGACTTCCTCGCCGACCCGGACACCAAGTACCCGGTCACCATCGACCCGTCCACCTCCTCGCTGTCCAACGTCTTCGACACCTACGTGCAGCAGGGCGAGACCGTCGACTGGTCGGCCGACACCGAGCTGGACTTCGGCAACCCCGGCACCAAGAACGCCGACGGCACCCCGCGCACCGCGCAGACCTTCATCTCCTGGAACACCACACCCGTCCAGGACGCGCTGGTGCTGGACGCGAAGCTGTCGCTGTACAACTTCCACTCGGGCAACACCGACTGCAAGGCGTACCCGTGGGAGGTGTGGTCCTCCCCCGCCGCCTCCACCTCCAGCCGGTGGACCAACCGCCCGACGATGACGGCGAAGAAGGCCACCTCCACTGAGACCCGCGGCAACCCCTCGTGCACCAGCACCCAGCCCAAGGGCTGGATCAACGCCGACATCACCACACTGGTGCAGGAGTGGGCCTCCGCGAAGGCCACCCGCGGCCACATGGGCATCCGCGCCACCGACGAGTCGGTCGTGGCCCAGTGGAAGCGCGTCAACTCCGCCAACGCGGCCTCCAACCCGCCGAAGCTGGTGGTCAACTACAACTACCGGCCGCGCACGGGCACCAAGCAGGAGGCCGGCCCGCCGTACTTCTCCTACGGCGGCGACTACGTCGTCAACACCACCACGCCCACCCTGCGGGACACCTTCGTCGATCCCGACGGCGACAAGGTCAACGGCACCTTCCAGATCTTCGACTCCGCCACCAACGCCCAGGTCGGCAACGTCCTGGTGTCGAAGTACGTGGCATCGGGTCAGCCCGCCTCGGTGACCGTCCCTGCCGGGCTGCTCGCGGACGGGAAGACGTACAAGTTCCGCACCAGCCCGTACGACGGCACGCACTACAACACCGGCTGGTCGGCGTGGAAGACGTTCACCGTCGACACCAAGGCCCCGTCCGCCCCGACGAAGATCGTCTCCACGGACTACCCGTCGGACAAGTGGGTCAAGGGCACCGGCCAGGCCGGCACCTTCACCGTCACCCCGCCCGCCGGCACCGACCACAACTGGCTCGAGTGGTCGCTGGACGGCGTCACCTGGACCAAGGTCACCACGAGCGGCTCCAGCGCGAACAATGCCATCTCCATCGCCCCGCCCAAGGACGGCACCCACACCCTGCAGGTGCGGGCCGTGGACAAGGCCGACAACAAGTCCGAGGCGGCCGAGTACACCTTCCACGCGGGCCCCGGCGGCTTCGTCCAGCCCAACGACGGCGAACGCACCGCCCGCCGGCTCCCGCTCGTCGCAGAGGCCGAAGGCACCAAGTACAACGCGGTGTCCTTCTCCTGGCGGCGCTCCGAAGCCGACAAGTGGGTGGAGATCCCCAGCGGTCACGTGACCTCCGGCGGCACCCCGCTGACCGCCTGGCCCGTTTCGCTGACCAACGGCAAGAACGCCCCACTCGTCTGGAACGCCACCGACACCGTCGACCCCGACGGCTCGGTGCAGATCAAGGCCGACTTCACCGGACCGGGCAACGCCTCCGGCAGCACCGAGGCGCTGACCGTCGTCGTCGACCGCAACGCTGACGGCGCCGCCAGCCAGGGCGTGGGTCCTGGCACGGTGAACATGCTGACCGGCGACTTCGGCCTGTCGGCCACGGATGCCTCTGCGTTCGACATGTCCGTCACGCGTACCGCCTCGTCCCGTACGCCGGACAAGGGCGCCACGCAGGAGGGACAGGCGCCGATCTTCGGCAAGGAATGGGTGTCGGGTGCGACCGCCGAGCTGACGGACTCCGACTACTCCCACATCCGCAGGATCTCCGACACGGCCGTGGCCGTGGTCGACTCCGAAGGTGAGGAGACCCACTTCACCGCGAACGCGGCCCAGTCGGGCTGGATTCCGGAGCCGGGTTCGGAGGACCTGACCCTCAAGGGCAGCGTGAGCGGCAGCTTCACGCTCTCCGACACCGAGGGCACGGTCACGGAGTTCACCAAGCCCGATCCGACCGTGCCGACCTGGCAGGTCTCCAGCACCCTGCTGGACGGGCTGACCAACTCCACCACCACGGTGATCTCGCAGAAGACCACCTACAACGGCAAGGCCGTCGCCCGGCCCAAGTGGGTCATCGCACCCACCTCGGCCGCGACCGCCGCGGACTGCGCAGCCGATCCGGCCACCAAGGGCTGCCGGGTCCTGGAATACCTGTACCCGCTGACCACCACCGCCACGGACACCGCGTTCGGTGATGTGGTGGGCCGGGTCAAGTCCATCCGCCTGTGGGCCACCGAGCCCGGCGCGGCCAGCTCCAAGGTCCTCTCCATCCAGTCGTACGCCTACGACTCACAGGGGCGGCTGCGCGAGACCTGGAACCCGCGCATCTCTCCCGCACTCAAGACCACGTACGAGTACGACAGCGCGGGCCGCGTCATCCAGTTCGCCCCGCCCGGCGAACTGCCCTGGACCTTCACCTACGGCAAGGCGGGCAACGCCGCCACCGCCGGTGACGGCATGCTGCTCAAGGCCACCCGCGCCGGGCTGAAGCAGGGCACCGCCGATGTCGAGGAGGGCACGGCCGGCACCAGCATCGTCTACGACGTGCCGCTCACCGGCACCGCCGCCCCGAACAAGATGGGCGCCTCGGATGTGAAGGCATGGGGCCAGCTCGACGTGCCGACGGACGCGACCGCGGTCTTCCCGGCCGACGCCGTGCCGTCGTCGCACTCCGGCAGCTCGCTGACCGCAGCCGCCTACGAGCGGGCCGAGGTGCACTACCTGGGCGTATCCGGCCGTGAGGTCAACTCCGCCACCCCCGGCGGGCACATCTCCACCACCGAATACGACCGCTTCGGTAACACCGTCCGTGAACTGACCGCCGCCAACCGGGCCGTCGCCCTGGGACTGACCGCCGACGACAAGGCCACCCAGGCCGACCTCGGCATCACCCAGCTCACCGGCGCCGAGCGCGGCGACCTGCTGGCGACGCGCTCCGTCTACAACGAGAACGGAACCCGCGTACTGGAGGAGTTCGGCCCGCTGCGCAGGATCGACCTCACCGCCGATCTGAAGCAGGACACCACCTCGCTGGTCTCCGCGGGCACTTCGGCCACCGCCCGTACGTGGACGGTCAACGAGTACGACGAGGGCCGGCCCACGGACGGCACGGCCAAGGTCAAGGACCAGATCACCAAGGTCACCGTCGGCGCCCAGGTGCGCGAACACCCCTCCGTCCAGGGCGAGACCCGCATCACCCAGACCGTCTACGACTGGGTCAAGGGCCTGCCGACCAAGACGATCAAGGATCCGGGTGGTCTGGCGATCACCGAGACCACGGAGTACGACGCCCAGGGCCGCACCGTCAAACAGCTCCTGCCCGGCGCGACGGGCACGGACGCGGCGACCCGCGTGACCACGTACTGGTCCGCGACCGGAACCGGCGCCTGCACCGGCCGCCCGGAGTGGGCCGACCTGGTCTGCTCGGTCGGGCCCGCCGGCGCGATCACCGGTGGCGGCTCCAACCCGACGGAACTGCCGACCACCACCACCGAGTACGACTGGTGGGGCAACACGGCCAAGGTCACCGAGACAGCCAACGGCGTCACCCGTACGACGACCACGACGTACGACGCCGCGGCCCGGCCGATCAAGACGACCGTCACCGGCGGGCTCGGCCAGGCCGTACCGGAGGCCACCACCGAGTACGACCCGGACAACGGCAAGGTGGCCAAGACCACCTCGCCCACCGGCGGCACGATCACCAAGGCGTACGACAAGCTCGGCCGCCAGATCGCCTACACCGACGCGGACGGCGGCAGGACCACGACCGAGTACGACCTGCTCGACCGGCCGGTCAAGGCGACGGACACGGTGCCGTCGACGGTCACGTACACCTATGACACGGCTGTCGAGCCGCGTGGTCTGGCCACGAAGACCACCGACTCGATCGCCGGAACGTTCCAGGCGACGTACGACGCCGCCGGGGCCGTGGTGTCGGAGAAGCTGCCCGGCGGCTACACCGTCAAGCAGACGAAGGACCCCTCGGGTTCCGCCGTCGACCGTACGTACACCCGTGACAGCGATGGCACCATCGTCTACGCCGACACGGTGACCGAGTCCATCCACGGTCAGGTCACCAGCCACGCCGGCTGGTCCGACCAGACTTACGGCTACGACGTCACGGGCCGCCTCACCACGGTCGAGGACACCACCGAGACGGTCTGCACGCGTCGCAGCTACGCCTTCGACGCGCGCACCAACCGCAAGTCCCTGACCACGGCGACGGGCACGCCCGGCGCTGACTGCCCCACCAGTGGAGGCACCGCCGCCAATTCCACGTACGACAGCGCCGACCGGCTGGTGAACTCCGGGTACACCTACGACGCGTTCGGCCGTACGACCGCCCTGCCGGGCAGCACCATCGGCTACTACGCCAACGACCTGGCGTACCAGCAGGTCTCTGGCGGAAAGCGCCAGACCTGGCAGCTCGACGCGGCCCTGCGCTTCCGCTCGTGGAAGGTGGAGACAGGCAGCGGCTCGACGTGGACACAGACCGCGTCCAAGCTCAACCACTACGACGGCGACGGCGACAACCCGCGCTGGATCATGGAGGACACCGCCACGGGAGCCCTGACCCGCAACGTCGACGGGGCCTCCGGTGACCTGGCCGCGACCACCAGCAAGACCGGCGACACGGTGCTGCAGCTCACCACCATCCACGGCGATGTGGCACTCCAGCTCCCGCTGGACGCGGGCAAGGCCCCGATCGCCCTGGACGCGGACGAGTACGGCAACCCGCGGAGCGGCCAGGAACCCACCCGCTACAACTGGCTCGGCGCCAAGCAACGCTCGTCGGAGACCCTGACCGGCCTGGTCCTGATGGGCGTACGCCTCTACAACCCCGCCACCGGCCGCTTCCTCTCCCCCGACCCGGTCTACGGCGGCAACGCCAACGCCTACGACTACGTCCACGCCGATCCGCTCAACCGCTACGATCTCGACGGCAAGTGGAGCTGGAAAAAGGCATGGCGTAAGACCAAGAGCTTCGTCAAGCGCCACCGGGTGGGAATCGCTGCCGGCCTCGCTGGAGTCGGCTGCGGCGTGATCTCCATGGGAGTGGCCGGCGCGTTCTGTGCCGTGGCCGCCGGCGCGATCGCCGGTGGGGCCGCCAAGAAGCTGGGCAATCGCAGGGCCTCATGGGGTTCGGTCGGACGCGCGGCCATTTACGGCGCCGGAGTCGGATCGGCCGGATGGGGGCTCAGTGCGGGAGTGCGGTACGGGGCCGGCCGGGCCCTGGTCCGATGGGCCCCGCGCGGCGGCCGACACGCCCTGAGCCGCGTTTCGCACCGCAAATCACGGTCGTGGCGTTGGTGACCACCCACTGATGTAGAAGATTTACGCTGGCAGAACTGGCCGCCCGTTCGGGCGGCCAGTTCTGGGAACAGGAATTTACATGGCAAATCAAAAAAAGCGTACATCGCGGGCGCTTTTCGGGTCCGGCGTCATCGTTTTCGCACTGGGCATCACGGCAGCCGCTCTGTACGGACACAAGGACGGCGAGCGACTGTTTTTCTGCTCGGCAATCATCCTGGCCGTTGCCTGGCTGGTTGAGCGGGGGTCGGATGACTGATCACATGGGGCGCTTGGGCAAGACATTTCGGGCGATCGACCGCGCTCTAGGGGGTACACAACCCCCGGACAGGCCACAGCGGTTCGCCGCACGACATCCTCTGGTGGTCGGCCTCCTCGCCGGTCTTGCCTCTTTCCTGTTCGGCCTGGTCGTTTCCGACCACGACAGCGGGGTGTCCCTGCTCCCGATTTCACTCTTCGGGATCGCGATGGGAAGTATTTTCGCAGCGACCGGCTACGCGGAGCGGAAGCGCCAAGCCCGGCTGGAGCGAGCGCAGCCATGACGACCATCATCGACGTCGGCCCTCTCTGAACGGAGAATCCCAGATCATCCGAGCAGGCGACAGCGTCCGTTCGGCGTCAGCCGGGCGGACGGGCTTGGAGCGGTTGTGGGGCTCAGCCCACAGGTTCCACGGGGGTGAGGGTGATCTGGTGGCCGAGGGCCCGGAGTTGGCGGACGAAGGCCTGGGTCGTCGGGCCCGAGGTCTTCGAAGCGGGCGGCGGGATCGTTGACGATGAGGTGCGAACCTGGACGGATCGGCAGCCCGCTCACATAGGCGACCGCCGTCGCCCGCGGCTCCGACCGCTCGAAACACCCAGCGATCCGCAGCCCCAGACCTGCCAGCTCCACACCCCACAGCGCCGCCTGATACGAAGCCACCGCACGACGATCACTGCAGGCAGGATGACCCACGTGGCAAGTGCCGCCGCAGCACCAGGGAGACCCCACATGGCTGGCTGTTATCCGTACCGCATCGCGGCCAGGAGAGGGGACCTGACGCTGATCTGGCGGCCCGGAGGGGACGATGCCGCCGATGAGCTCGTCGTTGACGAAGCCGGAAGGCTCCTTGCGTTCCATGACCTCAAGACGCTGCAGGAATACTGTGATCGCAACGGCTGTGAGCTCGTCCGGGAGGGCGAAGGCACTCTCGATCTGGGCGTCGTACGGCGGTGGGTCGAGCACCCTGGCCTTGGCCCGGTCCCGGCAGGACTGCTGCTGGACGCGTGGAACTTCTTCGAAGACCTCTCCCACAGCCTGAAGGCCGACCCACCCCTTCCCTCCCAAGGACCGATCCACGACAGCGCCTACGAAAAGATCTTCGGCGTCGGAGCTCTCGAACCGACCGCCGGCGAGGGAGCCTGGACGGCTGAGGAGACCGCGGCCGTGCGCGAACTCCTCCGCGCGGGGCTGGACCTCTGGGAACAGGCCGTGCACAGGTCCAGCACCGGCTGATCGACTCTACGAGCCAGGAGTGAGCGACGCTCAACGGGGCCTCCACAGGTCGGCGCTCGGACCCTGCGGAAGGACGGCAACCCAGAACGCCGGGGGCGGGCTCGAATTCTTGGACACTTCCGGCTGGATTCACAGGCGCACGATGACCAGGGCGGTGTCGTCGGTGGCGTCACCGGGTGGAAGTAGGTCGTTGAGCACGGCGTCGGCGAGCGCTTCGGGGTCGTCCGCCTGGTGGCGGGCCAGGGAGTCGGCGAGCCGGGCGAGGCCGGTGTCGATGTCTTCGCCGCGGCGTTCGATCAGGCCGTCGGTGTAGAGCACGAGAACGGCGCCCTCGCGGAAGGCCGCGGCAGCCTGGATCCGGGGGGCGTGTTCAGGGCGGGCGGCCAGAGGCGGGTCGGTGGCCTGGTCCAGGAACTCGACGGTCCCGTCCCTCTGCAGGAGCCCGGGTGGGGGGTGGCCGGCGCTGCTGTAGGTGATGGTGCGGGTCTCCCAGTCGATGACTGCCGTGGCCACGGTGGTGTTCTCGGCACCGTCCACGGTGCGGGCGTACAACCCGAGGGCTTCCAGGGCGCGGGCGGGGCCTTCGGCGACGAGGGAGGTGGCGCTGAGGGCGCTGCGCAGTTGTCCCATGACACCGGCGGCGAGCAGGCCGTGGCCGACGACGTCGCCGACGGCAACGGCGATGCGATCGCCGGGCAGGTCGACCAGGTCGTACCAGTCGCCGGCCACGTTCAGTGCTTCGGCGGCGGGCCGGTAGCGTACGGCCGCCGGATGCCGACCGACCGGGCGAGGAGCGGGCAGCATGGCTTCTTGCAAGGTCAGCGCGACTTCACGGGCGCGGATGAGTTCGGTGACGTCCTCCACCCGGTGCAGCAGCAGCGCCACCCGTCCATCAGATCCGAACACGGGGACGTTGGTCATGCTCAAGTACCGCTCGTGCCACACTCCGGGCTGGTCGGGGTCCTCCCTGTCGTACCGCTGCAACGCCACGATGCTGCGCTCACCGGTGCCCGCCGCCTGGCGCAGTGACGCCAGGACTCTGAGCAGGAGAGGCTCGGCGGGGTCCTTTTCGGGGTGGTCCTCGGGCACGAAGCGACCGACCACCTGTTCGTGGGCAAGGCCCCGGATGCGCAAGAACTCCGCGTTGGCGTCCGCGTAGATCAGCTCCGGGGTCACCAGCGCCACCGCCCCGGGAAGGGCCTGGAACACCGCCGCGTAGTCGACCGCCGGTACCTTCATGACTTCCCTGCCTTGCCCCGCGGCTCCGTCTCTTTTCACGATACGAGCGGGGAGTCACAGCTCGCTCATGATGGTGCAGGCCCAAGGGCGGCTACAGACGAACCGTGATCGATTGGCATGCCCGGAGATCCTCGCCGACGACCTCGCCGAGGCGTGCGCCGCGGTCTGAGCACCGAACCACATTCGGCACGGGCAGGGCTCAGGCGATGCAGGACTCGCCGACCGGCGCAGAGACGGTGAGCCCGGCCGTCAGCAGGGGGAGAAATGCTCCTCCACCTCCTTCGTTGAGCTGGCTGCGCGGGCCATCGGCACGGACTGCAATTGCTGCCGACCACCCTCGGACGGCGCGGATACGCCCCGGCTCTGGCCGGCCAGTCGGGCTCCGCCCACGCCCTCCGACCTGCGGTTTTTCTGGCAGCTAGCGCCGCCGATGGACGCCTGGGGGAACAGGAGGGTGGAGCCGTCCTGAGATTCAGGACCCGGGACCCTACGCATTACGAGTTGTCCGATCTCGGTCCGGGCGCGGATGCCGTCGCCTCGCAGATCTGGACATCCCAGACCTGCGACGAACCCACGAACCTGTACAACACTTCCCGAGGCTGGTTCAACTGGAGTCCACTCGGCCCGTGATCGGATTCACCGGCGTGACATCGTGACGACGTGTGTCACACGCGAGTGGTGTGCTGGTCCAGGATGGCCCGAAGCCGGTCGAGGCCCCCGGCCTCATGCACGCCCCGCTTGGGCAGGACACCGAGGTACATGATGTTGGGGTCCCGGCTGAGCAGGACGAAGTGGCCGGCCGTCTCCCGGTAGCCCTGGAAGACGGACCACTTCTGGACCAACGTGCTGTGGTCGCTGCGGCAGGTGATCCCGGCCGCAGACACGGAGACGCGGTACTCGCCCTGCCATCCGATCAGCCGCTGCACGTGAGCGGCCTGTAGCCGTGGGTACCCCCACACCACCAGGACAACGAACAAGAACAGAACGGTCGAGACCACGTCGATACGCCCACGGCCCACGGCGGAGACCAGCCACTGCCCCACCCACAGTGCGAGGAACACGCTCCGCAGCAGCAGCCCCGTCCGCTTGATCCGCTCGCGGACCCGCAGGCCGGCCCGAGTGTCGGCAGGCTCGGGCCGGTACACCAACTGAACTGCGGTCTGCTCGTCCACGACATCGTCGGAGGCTTCCGCGCTGTTGTCAGTGCCTTCGGCCCCACGTCCTTCGGCCCTACGTCCTTCGGCCATGATCCCTCCCCGCTACGAAGATCCGCGGGATCTTACCGAACCTCAGTGCGGGAGCGGACGGCCACCGTGGCGGGGCACGGCTCGCACTCGACAGCGGTGACTGTCCCTGCGGTCCGCGCCGTCCGGCAGTTCCAACGTCCCCGCCGGTGGCCAAAGCGCGCAGGGATTGCTGCGAACCGATGTTGGCGTGGTACGCGCACAGGGCCTGCGGTACGGGCTGGCCGGCTCCGCCGTGGGCACGCCGGACCTGCAGATCCTCAACGGCACCGCCCGGTCCACGGCACCGACGTGGGCATCCGGCTCAGAACCCGTATGGGAGCTGCTCCGCGCCATCCCGCCTCGCAAAAAGGCTGCAAAGCCATCGATAGGGCCATAAGAAACGGCCGGCCGGCTTGGGCGTTCAACCTGACATGGCGCCCGGGTCTTCCGCCCGTCGATTGCCGGCTCAGCTCCGTGACTACGGCATCGCGCCGGCCGAGGCTCTCACGTCAGACCTCCACGGCCGTCCACCATCAGCCTCGTGAGCGCCACTCCTGTCGGTATTCGGGATGCCGGGCATGTGGCTGTGCGAGCACGGACAGCGCGCGGCTCAGGGCGGTGGCCTGGCCTTCCAGCCGGGCAGCGTCGACGAGCTCGGCCGTCGGCACAGTGACGCCCGCCGTCGTCATGTCCGTGATCTTCCGTGTGGCGCCAGCGGCCAGGATGGTCGCCCTTTCGCATGCGTCCACGATGGCCTGCTTGGCATTGACGTCGGCGACAACCGCCTGCCAGTTCTGCATGCGGAGTTCCATGGCTGTCCGGCGTCCTTCGGCGTATCGGGCCCGCAGAAAGTGGATGAGGTCGTCGATCAAGGCAGGTCCTTCGGCCCTACGTCCTTCGGCCATGATCCCTCCCCGCTACGAAGATCCGCGGGATCTTACCGAACCTCAGTGCGGGAGCGGACGGCCACCGTGGCGGGGCACGGCTCGCACTCGACAGCGGTGACTGTCCCTGCGGTCCGCGCCGTCCGGCAGTTCCAACGTCCCCGCCGGTGGCCAAAGCGCGCAGGGATTGCTGCGAACCGATGTTGGCGTGGTACGCGCACAGGGCCTGCGGTACGGGCTGGCCGGCTCCGCCGTGGGCACGCCGGACCTGCAGATCCTCAACGGCACCGCCCGGTCCACGGCACCGACGTGGGCATCCGGCTCAGAACCCGTATGGGAGCTGCTCCGCGCCATCCCGCCTCGCAAAAAGGCTGCAAAGCCATCGATAGGGCCATAAGAAACGGCCGGCCGGCTTGGGCGTTCAACCTGACATGGCGCCCGGGTCTTCCGCCCGTCGATTGCCGGCTCAGCTCCGTGACTACGGCATCGCGCCGGCCGAGGCTCTCACGTCAGACCTCCACGGCCGTCCACCATCAGCCTCGTGAGCGCCACTCCTGTCGGTATTCGGGATGCCGGGCATGTGGCTGTGCGAGCACGGACAGCGCGCGGCTCAGGGCGGTGGCCTGGCCTTCCAGCCGGGCAGCGTCGACGAGCTCGGCCGTCGGCACAGTGACGCCCGCCGTCGTCATGTCCGTGATCTTCCGTGTGGCGCCAGCGGCCAGGATGGTCGCCCTTTCGCATGCGTCCACGATGGCCTGCTTGGCATTGACGTCGGCGACAACCGCCTGCCAGTTCTGCATGCGGAGTTCCATGGCTGTCCGGCGTCCTTCGGCGTATCGGGCCCGCAGAAAGTGGATGAGGTCGTCGATCAAGGCAGTCCTTCGTGGCATGGCAAGCGGCGTGGCCAAGGATGGGCGGTACTGCCCTCGAGCCGCGCGCAGAGAGCCGGGGTACTGGGGTGCCCCGGCCTGCGGGGGCCGTGGTTCGGAACGACCCTGTCCAATTTTGCGCTATGGGGACAAGGCGTGTCACACAGGGACAATGAGCTCCTCGGCCGGCGCAGGAAGCTCGCGATTGCCGGGCACAGCGGAGGACGTGCTGATCAGGACGAACGAGAGGACGCAACCGGAGTAATGGAGCGCGAGTAGTTACGCGAGTGTCCCTCCGGCCGAGATCTCGACGACGGCCGAACGCTGACCCTCTGACGGCGGATCAAAAGTGACCCACTTGGTGATCTTCGTCTGACTCTGGCCTTGGTGATCAAGGTCAGGAGGGAAGGTGATCCTCGTGGAGGACTGGGCAG